>NZ_JAMPJZ010000029.1:0-61353 GCF_039961835.1 Trichocoleus sp. ST-U1 | reverse complement strand
GTAAGCCACCAATGGCAGGCACCAAACCAGCGAGTGTTTCTTGTTCGCTGCCATTGGCTGGGGTCAGGCTAAATCCAGTAATTACTCCGGTTGCACTGATGAGTAAATGACCATGAAAGCCATAGTAAGTCTGCTGTTTTGCCGCACAGTAGCCGTAAGCCGCTTCTCCCTTAAAGCTTCGACACCGGTAGGGTGGTTTCATACAAACAGAGAAAAATGAGAATAATGCTTGAAGGTGATTGAAAATCAACCAATGATTCGGATGAATATCATTGAACAATTACAGCAAATCCCAGACTATCGTCATATCCGAGGCCGGAGACATCCATTGTGGTTAGTGTTGTTACTCATCCTACTGGGAGCGATGACGGGATATAGGGGCTACCGACCATTAGAAGATTTCACACGGGTACATCGGCAGAGCTTGATTGAACTGTTAGATTTACCGCCAACCGTCCACTTTCCTTCCTACTCTACATTCCGACGAGTGCTGCGGACGCTGGATTTTCAGCCGTTGACCGACTTGTTTAATGTCTGGGCAGCAGAATTTGTGCCCTGCGCTCCGGCAGAGCGACTAGCCATCGATGGCAAAAGTATTCGTTGTACATTAACCGACTATAGTCAGTCATATCAAAACTTTGTCAGCATCGTGTCGGTGTTCAGCCATCAACGGGGTGTTGTGCTGCGGATGCAACCGCTGCACAACAAAGAAAATAGCGAGCTAACGGTGGTGCAGCAGTTGGTGTCCGCCTTTACTGGTGATGCGGTGATGTTTACCCTAGATGCTTTGCACTGCCAAAAAAAACAGTGGCACTGATTCGGGAAAGTGGCAATGACTACTTGATTGGTTTGAAGGAAAATCAGCCCACACTCTGCAAAACAGCCGAGATACAACAACACACCTCACCGCCCCTGAGTCAGGCCACAGTTGTAGATCATACTCACGCTCGCTATGTCAAGCGCCATGTTCAGGTGTTCCCAGCTCCACCAAAGCTGCAACGGCAATGGGCTGGACTCACTAGCTTCGTGAGCGTCGAACGTTCCGGTCAACGGGATGGTCAGCCGTTTATCGAGACTCAGTATTACATCAGCAGTCAGTCTCAAAGTGCGAGTGAGTTTCTCCGCGCCACTCAGGGACACTGGGGGATTGAAAACCGGCTGCATTGGGTCAAGGATGTTACCTTCGCTGAGGACTTTCCATTACGACGGGGCGGTATTGCTCCGGTCAATTGGGCAATATTACACAACTTTTTTATCACTATTGCCAGATATCTTGGTTTCCGCACTATCCCACAGGCACAACGGGCTTTAGCTAACCAACTCCAGAAAGTTTTTTCTTTTTTCGTATGAAACCACCCTGCTTAAAGCTTCGACACCGGGGGGCACGAGCAAAGCCGCACAGCGCAATCGGGATACCATCGACTAAATGCACCGAGTCATCAAATGCTCCCAACCGCCTTGCCAAGTGTTGCTGAACTCGCTCCTTGTATTGCCACAGATTCGCGGACTGCCGCACGAACGCACAACGAGTACCCAACTGGGGAAACAGCCCTAACCAATGCTGACGGAAGTATTGCCAGATCCCCTGGTCATCATCAATCCCCTGATACTCTGCCACGATTTCCATCGCCATGACCTCGCTATCGGCTAGGGCTGGCGCGAACCCTCTTGCCCGAATCGCTTGTCCGCCTGTGATCTCCTTGAGCAAGTCGTCCACACAGCAAAAAACCGCAATGATAAACTCTTCTATAGAAAACATTCGTCCCACTCCAGCTAGTTGAGTTGTACTTCTAGCATTGTCGGGTGGGACTTTCCTATTCAAAACTTAATTGCACATCGCGTAATTGTAACTGGGCGCGATCGCTCAATCCCCACCTAGAATGCTAATTATTTGTGTTTTTTTCCAGTACGAAAAAGTAGTGATAGGGGTTTAAAGGAGCGATAAATTCCCTCTTAATAGTAAGAGACGCTTAATGTGAATTATGAGGAACAAGCACCAGCTTGACGAAAAGTTAACACATCAATGGCAAAGCGCCGTTTGAGTAACAATCGTAAGGTATGACTTGCCAATTTAGCGGCAATGTGAACACAAAAGCCAGCAATGGTTTTGTTCAAGAGGCGTTCCGGATTGCGCCCGGTATTTTGAATTTCATGAAATACCCCTTCAATGCGTTGGCGGACTCGGCAGATGAAACGATTCAGGCAAGTGGGATGCTGCTGTTTCTGATTCTGGCGTTGTAGAGTCCATACTTGATTGCCCGTGTGCTGGTACAGTTGATGCTGCCAATCGGCATCGATAAAGCCTTTATCGCCGTAGATGGTGCAACCGCGAATCGAGTCAAATAAAGACTCAACAGCAACCCGTTCATCGGGGGAAGGCAGGAACCAAATCGTAGGCAATTGGGATGCCATTCCAGGTAGTGAGCAAGGTCAATTTGTACCCAAAGTAGTACATTTGCCGTGCTGCACAATAGCCAGGAGCTGCATTGCCGGAAAAGTTACTTCTGGTTTTGTCACGCTTGAGTCCCAAGACAGGCAGTGGCTTGGTGTCTATCAACAGGTGAGTTTCACCCACTCCGCCCAACTCCACCACCCAACTGCGTCGCAACTGTTCTAGCATCCCATCAAGTTGTCTTAAGCGGCGGTTAAACTGGCTCTGGTCTAACAGATGGGGAAACCAACTGGCGTAATTGGCACGGATGAAACCGAGGAATTGCGTTTCTCCCGGAAATGGCAAATAGTCCATCAACAAGGCTAGGGTCAGCATCTCGCTGTCACTAAACCGAGGACGCACACCCGGATGAGCCATCTGAAGTGGTGCAATCTGCCGTTGATACCAATCGTCAACTAATACGAAAACGACAATCATCAAGTTAGCGGTATTTAAACAAAAATTTAGAAACAATAAAGGTATAATCCAGACATGGCAAGTATTCCACGTTAAAGATTGAGCCATGAAAGAGACAACTCCTGCCGCCATGCCTGCTTGTTTTGAGAGATGGTGTAAACGCTTTGATGATATCTGGACGCATCAAGCCCAAAAACGGGAATTTAAGAACTATATAGGCGGATTATTGGGGGAAAGTGAACGAAAAAACCTGTCTCAAATGGCGGATAACGCGGTGGGAGTGACTTACCATCGATTACATCATTTTTTGACGGAAGCGCCCTGGTCATCCCAAGAGGTAAACGAGCGCCGATTGCTGGTGATGAATCAGTGCAGCCAAACCCGAATCAGTAGAGGATGCACGTTAATCGTTGATGACTCCGGGCATAGAAAAAGCGGCAATTTCACAGCCGGAGTGGGACGGCAGTACATTGGAGAAATAGGGAAAACCGATAACGGGATAGTAGTGGTAACGACTCATCTATAATGATGGCAAAAAAAGCCTACCGCTAGATATAGAGTTATATCAACACGCCAGTTCTTTACCTCAAGGAAGAAAAGACCTTGAATTCAAGAAAAAGCCAGAATTAGCCTTAACTTTAATTGACCGCAGTTTATCGAGAGGATATCGACCTGGTATTGTGCTGATTGATGCGGGCTATGGAAATAACACAACGTTTCTGCTGGAACTAGAAAAAAGGAGACTAAAGTATCTAGGGGGATTAGCCAAAAATCGCAAAGTGATAACTCAAATAGAGTCAAATAAACTCCAAGAGATTCGCCTAGATCAGTTAGGTCAATTCATGCCAGTTGAGGACTTTACTCCTGTTCAACTCAATAAGGATAAACAAAAGACCGTTTGGGTGGCAACGGTTGAAGTTGAACTCGATAAGCTAGAAGGAACGAGAACAATTGCTATCGTCATGAATGCCTCAACCTTCGACTCTTCTAGTGATGTTGATTATTTTATTACCAATGTTGCCTCAAATATAGCCACGCCGGATTGGATAGTTGCTACCTATGCTCAAAGGAATTGGGTGGAAGTATTTTATCGGGAAGCTAAAGGCTGGTTAGGGCTATCTGAATATCAAGTCAGAGATTATAGAAGCCTGCTGAGACATTTCATTTTGGTGTTTTGTGCCTATACATTTATTTTATGGCACACCAAGACTGGAGGATTAAGAAGGCGTTGGGCATTGAAACCTTTAAACACCTTTACTGAAGCATTAGAAGCGTTTCGGACAGCCATGTCTTTCCGTTTTGTGCAGTGGCTGAATCAAAATTGGGACGTATTCTCAGCTTATAAAGAGGCTTTGGGCTTTATTTGGGCTTAAAATCTGTCTAAGTCCCGTTAATTTCATCTACCAAAAGTTATAAAAAACTATTAAGGCTAAAAAGGAAACTCTTCCTCTAGCAATATTCCTTAGAAAATTCTCTTGCGGAAGCGACTCAGATACAGGTATTGTCGTAGATCGTAGAAACCTGGTAGTGTAAGTTTCACCTAATCAGGGTCTATACCCCTCAGGGAGCATCAGGGAGTCTACCACCACAATTTCTTTATCTCTTTAACAGTCCAGCGATGGGGTGTTTTGTTTAGTTAATCTCTGAAGAATGAAATCCCTGCAACCTCTGTTGGGGCGTACCTACCTGCGTCTAACAGCTATCCTAACGTGTTCGTTTGCTTTTGCTTTTCAGTCGTTGCCCGTTAGCGCAATAGACATCTTGAATACCGCCTCTGCTGCGGGTGACAATCTCCCCCCAGAAGGCGTAAAATCCAATGAAACTTCAGTCACAGCAGGTCAAGCGGCTCTAGAACTGATCAAAACAGGCGATCGCGCCGCAGCAGAACCGGGCGACACGGTTGTTTATCGCTTGGCGTTGAAAAATACCGGCACAGCCACTGCCAGCAATATCAGCATTACAGACACCCTACCTGTGGGCTTACGGTATGTGCCGGAGTCCTTGCAAGCCTCGCTGACCACTGGCTCCAGTACTGCCCAAATCACTATACAACCCGCTACTACGTCCAACCGGACAGTTACCTTTAATTTTCTTAAACTTGAGCCGAACCAAACCCTGAACGTGGTTTATGCCGCCGTGGTAACGCCAGACGCTATTCGCGGTAACGGGAGAAATCAGGCACAAGAAACGAGGAGCAACATTGCCAGCCATCAGTTGCGGATTAGACCCGGCATTTTGTCAGACTGCGGCACCCTGATTGGGCGAGTATTTGTTGATAAAAACTTTGATGGCGAACAGCAGCCAGGAGAGCCAGGGGTGCCCAACGCCGTGATTTTTATGGATGACGGCAACCGCATCACGACCGATGCCAACGGTTTATTCTCACTTGCCAATGTTATCTCTGGCTACCGCACCGGCACGCTGGATTTAACCAGTCTACCGGGCTACACTCTGGCTCCCAACCAAAAATTTATTGAGCGCAATAGTCAGTCCCGCCTGGTGCAACTCGAACCGGGAGGATTAGTACGGATGAATTTCGGGGTGACACCTGCCTATCGGGAGGGCAAGCAGTGATGAACCAGGCAAAAGGCAAAAAGCAGCCGCCAAAAGATGGGATTTTGACGTATTTCTCGTTCTTTTTACTGTTTACTTTTTATTTCTTACTTCCTCGCTCCGCGAAAGCAAATGAACTGTCTGCACTACCTCAAGGTGGACTCGCAGAAGATTCCGAGTTTGCAATAAAAAATTCCACGACGCTCCCTGCAATCGAGGAGGCGACTGCCCTAGAGACGAATTCTAAATTCGCTGTCCCAGATTCCGCAGAAATTCTAGATTTAGCTCAAAATACTATACCGACGGATTCACCCCTCCCTTCAGTAGAGACGGTAACGGTAGAGGAATCGGCAAAACCAGCAACAGCAGCGCCCAGCCTCGTAGCGCCTGAAAATACCGCACCGACGGCTTCACCCCTTCCCGAACTTCGAGAAGAGGTTGGGACAGCGCCTGAGAACTCGACAACGATCGTACCAACTGCCACCGAGCTGAGACAGTCGATCCCTCAAACAAATGCCCAGCAACCTGCTAAGCCAAACTCAGATGCGATTCTGGCACCCACCGAAGTTCGGATTCTGACCCCTAAAAGTGGAGTCTTGGGAGAGTCGTCTACTAACCTCGTTGTCCAGTACCACACCCAAGCTCAGGTACAAGTCAGCGTCAACAAAAAACCACTGGATGCCAAAACATCCACCCAGATAGAGCGAGACGAAGTCCAAAACATTATCACTCAGGTTTGGTACAACGTCCCTCTAGAGAAAGGCGAGAACACAATTACAGTGCAAGCGAATAACGGCACCTCGGCAAGTGTCAAGCTAACTGTAAAAAGGACAACTGCCCAAACCTTAGAAATTGCTCCCGTGAGCGATGCTCGGATTCCCGCTGATGGGCGATCGCTATTGCCCCTAGCAGGGAGAATCACTAATGAGAATGGGCAATTAATCCGCGAAGATACAGTTGTCACTTTAACGACCAGCGCCGGTAAGTTTGTCGGTGCTGACGAGGACAAAGATCGAGCCGGATTTCAGGTGATTGCCAGAGAAGGACAATTTACCGCCCAACTGCAATCAGGTTTGGAAGCGCAGAAAGTCCGCATTCGAGCCGCTACAGAGGGGAATCGGTTAGAGGGGATTCGGGTTGGGAAAGACGCTCATCCTACCCCCATTAACCAGTCCCCAAACGCTAATCCCCTATCTCCCAATCTCCAGCAATATCCAACCCCCTCGAATACCCAATACCCGCCAGTACCCCCGACTGATAACCCCGTCGCTTATACCCAAGATGAAATATCTGCTAATACCCTTTCCGCTAACACCCTAGAAACTTATACGCAGGTAGAATTTATCACTAATCTGCGTCCTTCCTTGGTTTCGGGCGTGGTGAATCTGCGAATTGGCCCTAAAGGAACAAACTTCTGGGGACCGCGCCGAGAGTTTCTGAATCCGGATACCATCGACGATGGCACCAATATCGATTTGAGTGCTGCTGTTTTCGCCACAGGTAAAGTGGGGGAATGGCTGCTCACCGGCGCATATAATAGCGCTCGTCCGCTCAACCAAACTTGCGATGGCATCACCACCCTGTTCCGGGGGCCGCAATTCTGCGAGCAACAATATCCCGTCTATGGCGATAGCTCCACCGTTGATTATCTAACCCCCTCAAAAGATAGCCTGTATTTCCGTCTGGAACGCACTTCCCCAGTTTTTGGTGCCGAACCAGACTATGTAATGTGGGGAGATTACAACACCACAGAATTCGCCCGCGCCTCCCAGCTATTTAGCGCTACGTCTCGCCAGCTACACGGGTTCAAAGGCAACTATAACCTGGGCAATCTGCAAATCACTGCCCTCTATAGCCCGGATGTCGAAGGATTCCAGCGAGATACCGTTGCTCCCAATGGCACCAGCGGCTATTATTTTCTATCTCGTCGTCTGCTTGTCCCTGGTAGTGAAAGTGTTTTCCTAGAAACAGAAGAAATTAATCGTCCGGGAACGGTGACATCGCGCAAACCCCTGGTTCGTGGGCCTGACTACGAAATTGACTACGACCGGGGGACGCTGCTATTCCGTCGTCCCATCTTTGCCACGCGATTTGACCCGTTTGGCGTGACTCAGGTGCAGCGAATTGTCGTCACTTACCAGCATGAAGGGGTTGATAGCGAAGAGACAAATATTTATGCGGGACGAGCGCAGTATAACTTCTCACAGGACTTGAATCGCCAAGCTTGGGTGGGAGGTAGCTATTTTCGGCAAGATGAGGGATTGCAGGATTTTGAGCTATTGGGTGCGGATTTCCTGTTCCCTTTAGGGAATAGTGGTCAAATTGTTGGGGAATATGCCCGCTCAGCTCATAATTCTCCTTTTAACGGAGATATGAACGGCAATGCTTATCGACTAGAAGCGTATGGTGCGATCGCTAAAAGCATCCTCGCCCGCGCTTATTACCGTTCTGTCGAGGAAAATTTCTCCAATAATGCGACAACCAGTTTTACCCCCGGTCAAACGAGATACGGCGCAAATATTGCCGCCCAACTTAGCCAAACCACTTCGCTGACTGCTAGCTACGACCACGAGGTAAATTTCGGTACGGCACCCTTAGAACGGGTTGAATTCTTTGATATTTTTAACCCTCAACCTCAACCGACACCCGGTGAAAAAGTCGATAATTCTCTAACCACGGTTCGCGCCGGAATTCTGCAAAAGTTTGGGGCTTCAGACCTCAGCTTAGAATACGTCAATCGCTCCCGCGACGACCGTATCGGCGACACCTTCGACAGCAACGCCAGCCAAATAGTCTCTCGCCTCAACGTTGCTTTAAATGATGCCCTAACCTTTCGGGCACAAAATGAACTGAACTTGGGAAACGGCAGCGATGCCCTTTATCCCGACCGTACTACCTTTGGGCTGGATTGGGCAGTGATGGAAGGAGTAGCTTTGCGACTCGCCCACCAATTTGTAGACACTAGAGTCTTTGGTCGCAATTCCATCACCAGCCTGGACACACTGGTAGAACAAAAACTCGGCGAAAACACCTCCATTACAGGTCGCTACTCGATTATCAGCGGCTTCAACACCATCACTGGGCAAGGGGCGGTCGGGTTAAACCACCGCTGGGTTGTTGCCCCCGGATTGCGAGTCCATCTGGGTTACGAGCATATCTTCAGCGACTTGTTTAGCCGCACCGCCGCCGGACCGCGATTTGAACAGCCCTACGCGACTGGGCAAGGTGCCTCCGCCTTAGGACTCAGCGGCGGCGACGCTTACAGTGTTGGGGTGGAATATACCGACAATCCCAATTTCCAAGCATCCGCCCGATTCGAGCATCGTACCGGCTCTGGCGGCAGTAACACTGTGATTTCTGGCGCTGCTGCCGGTAAACTCTCTCCCTCCTTGACTGCCTTGGTGCGCTATCAACAAGCAAGTGCTTCTAACCAGTTGTTATACGCCTTGGGAGACACCATGAATGTCAAGCTGGGCATGGCTTACCGCAATCCCAATTCTGACAAGTGGAATGGTTTGTTGAGTTATGAATATCGCCGCAACCCCTCCACAATCCCAGAGACATTGCTACTAGGGAGTGGCACGGGTTACAGAGATCACATCATTGCTGCTGAGGCGATTTATGCTCCTTCCTGGCGGTGGGAATTTTATGGCAAATATGCCATGCGAAACAGCACTACCGATTTAGCCAATAACTTCAGCAACTCTTCGACTGTGTTTCTGGCACAGTTCCGGACGATGTACCGGCTGGGATATCGCTGGGATGTGGCGGGGGAAGCTCGTTGGATTGGACAACCCGATACGAATTTTAATGAAACCGGCTTTGCGCTAGAGGCAGGTTATTATGTGACGCCAGACTTGCGAGCTTCTCTGGGATATAGCTTTGGCAGTGTAGATGACCGCGATTTTAGCGGTTATCGGTCGGAAGGTGGTGTTTATTTTGGCTTAACGCTGAAGGTAAATGAATTACTCGGCGGCTTCGGGCGACAAAAAGTATCACCGCCACAGCAGCAAGAGTCCCAGGTGCAACCAGTCGCGGTAGAGAGGTAATGGGGAATGAGAAAGGGGTAATTGGTAATGGGTAATCGGTAAAGAATAACCAATTATCAATCGCTGATCGCTAATCACGAATGACTACAAATGAACGCTAAAAAGTTTCTCTTACCTTTTGTTTTTTTACTGTTGCCTGTTTCTGCAACTGCTCAGACAGAAAATTTAAAAGTTGTTGTTAATAGCAATCAGGATGGAGCCGTTAATCCAGATGATGCCTTAACGCTGCGGGAAGCGATTGAGATTGTTAATGGGACATTATCTTTAGATCGTCTTAGTAGTGCCGAACAAAGCCTGGTTTCAAGTAATGTTGGCACGACGCTGATTGCTTTTAATTTGCCGTCAGCAGATACCACCATCCGCCTCGTTGAGGTGTTGCCACCATTAGCTCGTCCGGGATTAATCGTCGATGGTACAACTCAACCAGAGTATGAACCCGAAGGGACTGCAACTGCCGAAATTGCAATTCCGATTCCGGTAGTCGCGATCGCTCCCGCCGCCAATCGAGAAGTCTTCCGTGGCTTAACAGTTGTTGCGGATGGAGTGACAATTCGAGGATTAAGCCTCTATGGTTTTACCTCTCGCCATCGGGCCACGGCTACCTTGCCACCCGCAGATATTTTTATCGATAATCCTCAATCTGCTGCGATTAAGGGAGCCGCAAATGGTCAAAAGTTAATGGAGAATCGGGAAGGCGAACCATCACCAATTTCCAATTCCCCCAAAAATGTAGTAATTGAAAACAACTGGTTAGGGATTTTGCCCGATCAAAGTATGCCGCAGCAAACTTCGGCATTTGGGGTATTTGTCTTTAACAGCTTAGGAACAACGATTCAACGCAACCGAATTGCCAACCACGATGGTAGCGGGATTATTACCTCTGTCCAAGCTGAGAATTTGCAGGTGACAGAAAACATTATTGTTGGCAACGGGATTGCGGGAATGCCCGATGCGATTCGCTTAGAAGGAAGGATTAATAACACGCAGGTTAGCGCTAATTTGATTTGCGGCAACGATGGTAGTGGTGTCTTTTTATTTAAACCCCAAGGCGCGGCGCAGATTAACAATAACCAAATTATTTATAACGGTCGTCGCTTGCGTCGGGCAGCCGTTTACTTAATGGGGAACGATCATCAGGTGAGCGAGAACCAAATCGGTCATCAAACCGGACCGGGTGTCGTGGTTGCATCTTATCCCAAGAGCGATCGCAATCTCATTCAATCCAATCGTTACTTCGATTTAGCCGGTTTGAGCATCGACTTAATCGCGCAACAGAACACGGGTGTCCAAGATTACCAACGCGGAGATGGCCCCAATCCACCCCGGAATTCGCCCAATCGTCGCTTGGATACAGCTAACTCAGCGATTAATGCCCCCCAATTCATTAGCCGCGAATTTTTTGTACTAGGTAATAAAACTAATCTGTCTGGAACTGCCGATCCGGGTTCTCAGGTGACAATTTATCGAGTCGAGGAGAATAGCGAGACGCCCTATGCCTCCTTAAGAGAACCGCTGACAACGGGTGCAGCAGATGACGAGGGAAAATTTAGCCTCACACTCGATAATTTACAACCCGGAGATAGAGTTAGCGCGATCGCTACTATCCCAAAATACGGTACCTCTGAACCCGCTGCCAATGCTGAAATTGTGTCACCGTCACCAGTCGGCGACCAGGTGAACCTCTCTTCTACCACCAACTTTACCAGCACGAATATATTGCGAAGCAGACTGCGGACAATTCCTCAATGTACCACCGCACCCGCTCCGCCAGTGGTACAAGTGCCACCGGAAGAACCACCGCCAGAACCCATCCGCATCCAGGTACCCACCAACGTCCACTTTGCCCTCGACAAAGCAACGATTACTCCAGAAAGTGCCAGAGTTCTGGATCGAATTGCCGAAGTTTTACAAGCAAATTCCCCGATTGTGATTGAGCTTCGAGGTCACACCGACCCTCGTGCTAGCGATGCTTATAATCTTGACTTGTCAAATCGGCGAGCGATCGCAGTGAGAAATTATTTATTGCGTCAAGGCATTGCCCCAGAACGCATGACAATTCGTGCCTTGGGTGAATCTCAACTGCGAGTAACTGGAAGAAACCGTCTAGATTATGCCCGGAATCGTCGGGTCGAATTTATCTTCCAAGATGCCAGAGGCATCGAGCTATTTGTCCAAGAAGAAGATTTGCAGTTGGAGTAGGAAAAAGGCTCTAATGCTCTCATGTAAAGAAAAAATAATTCTTGATGAGAGCCTTTTACTTTTTGATGATATTGCCAGACGAAGTGTGAGGAAACTGTTAGTTTAATGTTGAAATTTTACCTGTATTCCCCAACAAATCAAACTCCCCTTAGCCGCTGGAGCCGTTTTTGCGGCAGCCTTGCCCTTGCCATTTGTGCTATTAGTGCTGCCAGTAAAGTTGCATATGCTGAAGGCAGCCGGGAACTGACCAATAACCCAGGCAATCGCCCATTTTTAGAATATCGAAACGCCCCCTTTGAGACTACTGATATACCGCGTCGAACCAGAATTCGGGTTTTCGCGAAGGCAGGAGAAACAATCTACCTTGGTTCCAGTGCCGTCGGTGTTGGAGATGGCGAGATCCAATATAGACCGCCTAATAGCAATGCTTTTACTTCTTGTGGTGCAGGTATCGGTAAGATCGAAAACCGAGCGCAAGAGGAAGCAGGCCCTCTACCTGTCAATCCCCAAGGCTACAGCCCCTGCACAATTACGGCAATCCAAACTTCATCTGCTGGAGATGGCATTTGGGAAATCGACTTTGTCAGCCCAGATCCTCAAAGCGATAACAATCCGTACGAAAATAGCGCCAATGCGCCTCAAATACAAAACAGCTATAGCTGGACAGCAACAGATCAGCTGAATGATGTTCCTTGGGTTTTAGCTTGGGATGTCACAGTCGCCAACGGAAATCAACCTATCCCCGGTCGAGCCTATGCAAATTATTTTTCTCTCAACTTGGGAGCCAATGGGCGAAGTCTCCGTTCCAAAGCCTTTGTTTTGACTGATGAAGGCTATCAGTACCAAATCGATTTAAATGGTCTCGATCCCTTTGGATTTATCTTTTTTGCCAATAACAAAGGTTTTACGGCAAATCCAAACGGCGGTCCGATTTACCAATCTGTTCCGCTTATAGGAAGTAACGTATATAACCCGGATCAGCCAGATTTCGGGACGGATGTCACCTATAAAATCTTCTTTAATCAACCCAGTTCTACCCTGCCGCTGCAAGCACCCATAACTCCAGCCAGTGGTGGTCAGACATGGCTACTGACACCAGCCGTGGCACCCCCTACTCCCACTGATTTTAAATTTACAGGCACAGAGGGAACTAACGGTCAGGCGGGTACAACTACTCCATTGGGAGGAAATTTTAGCTTTAACACCCCGGCATCGGGCAGCTACCAGATTATTCTTGATCTCAACCAAGACAAAAAATACGGTACTGGAAACGATCGCATACTAGTAGGAACCGCAGATGTTGGGATCAACACTGTACCTTGGGATGGCTTAGATGCGAATGGAGCGACTATCCCTCCTAGTAATATCGCTTACGGTGCCCAAATCGTACTTAGTGCCGGTGAAATTCATTTTCCATTTCTAGATCCTGAAAGCAACCCGAATGGCTTGAAAATCCTGCGGCTTAATAATCCCACTCCGGCAAGTAATCCGGCACCGCCTCCTGATAGGGTCTACTATAATGACGCTCCTTTAGTAGAAAACCCGCCTCCCCCAGAAGCACCTAACCCTCTGAGCGCCCTAGCAGGGATTTCCAGCAGCAATGGTGCCCATGCATTTCAAGGGGTTGGTAAGGAAGGTTTTGGTAATAACAGAGGTATTGATACTTGGACATACTACCCATCTACACTCACCAATCTTGAGCAAGGCATCACCATATCCGAAGCCGATTTGCAGATTCAAAAAACGCTGGTGACGAGTCCAGTGGTTGCAGGCAGTCCTGTTACCTACACCCTCACCGTTACCAACAACGGCCCCTCTAACGTGACTGGAGCAACGGTAACAGATAACGTTCCGGAGCAAATCACTGGAGTTACTTGGACTTGCGCCATTACAACCGGAACTGGTAGTTGCGGACAACCTAGCAGTACGGGAAATGCTATCAACACAACAGTAAATCTAAATAGCGGAGCTGTTGCTACCTATACCGTTACAGGTGCCATCTCTCCCATAACTCCATCTGGAGAATTAAGCAACACAGCAACGGTCACGCGACCGAAGGATGTAACCGACCCCAATCCTAACAACAACACATCAAGCACTACGACTACTATTCAACCGAACCCAGTTACGCCCACTGGCATCAAGTCAGTTCGTCTAGTCACGGACGCAGATGCTAGCAGCTCTGTGACGACTGGAGATACTATTGAATTCACAATTATTTATGTCAATAACTCCGCGACCCCTGTCACTAACTTCCTAGCGACCGACAGCATTGATGCCACTAAGTTGAGTTTTGTTGCCGGCAGTTATAGCTTTACAGCCTCTGGTACTGGAACAACAGTGACACAGAATCCCAACTACAACGGGACAACTGACCCGAACCTTACCAATCCGACAGCTTTGGGCACATTAAGTGGAAATGGGGGTCGGGTAGTCATCAAGTTCCAGGCAATTATTACAGCGGCTGCTGGCGTGCAGATTAGCAACCAAGCTGTTGCTACATCAACAGGTGGCACCGTTAACTCGTCGGTTACAGATGCCATTCAAGGGAATGGCGACTTGCCTCAAATTGTAGATGACGGAATTAATCAAGGAAACCTTCCAAATACTGGGGATGATGACCCGACTGTGATAACGGTCGCTTCACCTGGGAATGGAAATCTGCGTTTGGTGAAGCGAATTACATCTGTGACTAGAAATGGTGCGCCGCTGAGTGGGATTAACTTCAATAGTTTTGTAGATGACCCAAATAGCGACAATGACAATGCATCTGGCTGGTCGCAACTGTCGCCTATAGGAGTTTCCACCATAGCGGCTGAAACAGCTTTGAGAAGCGGCGACGAAGTCGAATACACCATTTATTTTCTCTCTGATGGTACTGCTCCAACTAACAATGTCAGATTCTGCGATCCGATTCCAACAGGAACAACCTTTGTTGCTGACAGTTTTGGTTCGGGTGCGGGGATTTCGGTGAATCGCTCTGGAACAATTGCCACCCGAACGAATGCTTCAGATGCAGATGAAGGGACATTTCTCTCGCCACTTGCTCCTTTACCTGCGGGTAATGGTTGTCCTAATCAAAATAATGCTGATGGGGCAGTAATTGTGAATCTGGGTAATATTTCTAATGCAACGGGTAGTAATTACGGTTTTACCCGCTTTCGCGTCAAAATAAACTGAACAAAGTTGTATATTTCTGATTTTAGAGGGTAAATTGAATAAAAAAATTCGATTTTAAAGCTAAAATTAAACATTAAAAATTCTTAGGGGCTATATTATTCCAGGGTTTTGCAACACCGAGATTTTATTGCCCGCTGCCTTCGACAACATTATTTGTTACAGCTTTAAAATTACTCATGCAACTACGATTCAGGCAGCCTTTGCAATTGTCATCCAATTCTTATTGCCCTCTACAGAATTTTAAGCTTTGGCTAGTTGGTGGCACAGCAACTATTGCAGCCTTAATTGGAAATCCCAGCGTCACTTCGGCTCAAACTACCTTTCCATCTGTGCCAGGACTAAACTTTCAAACAAGTGGGCGACAACGCTGCGCTAATGTTGGTGACTGGTATACCACAAATGGTTTAACTCCCTGTTCGCCTACCAGTGCCACTCCAACCACCAGTACCGATAAAATTCATCGCATCAGCGTAAGCATTACTCCAGCAATGATTGCTGCGGGAGGGGGAAGCGTTACTATTACGGTCGAGGATGCAGAGAGTAATGGAGCATTAGATGAGGTTAATGATGCTGATATAGGAACCCTTATTTGTCCACCGACTGGAGCTACCACTTGCGACCCGACTCGCTTTCAATTACGGGATGCCACTGGAAACCTTCTTCAGAGTCAAGTAATTGGAACGAATACTGGCACAAATGCTGCCAATAATACATCTGTTGTTTTTACCGTCAACCAACCTGATACATACCAAGTCACGAGTGAGACAGGAGCAGAACCAATCTTTGGTAATAATGCAACTAACCTCAATGACGATGACAATACTTTTAAAGTAATTGTTTCTCAGAGTGGTGGATTAGTTGGTAACTTCCAAGGTACTGTTCAGCAAAACACTGAAGATAACCTGACAATCCCGTTCTATTTTCTACTCGGTCCTACTAGTAATGGTACGAGTAATTTATTCTTGCGAAATTTTGACCTAGATAATGGTGGAACCGTAACTTATATTCGTCCCAACGGCTCTTCAATACAAGGCACAGGATCAGGTAATGCTGTTTGGAATGGTGGACTCAACAATCTGAACAATGGAGGCGACAACTTAACTGCAACGAATACCAAGTTAGCTACGGGTGGTGATGCTGGAATATGGAGGTTGAGAATTAACAATTTCACTCCTGACAATCAAATTCTTATTGAGTCAAATGCAGATGGAAGCCGCTTACCTTTGTTTGACCAGCTTCCTACCACAGCAGGTAACTTCACGATTACGCCAAGCGATACGCTTTCAACTACACTTCTTACCCCTATAGATCACCCATTTACTGTCAAAAATAACTTTTTTACAAATGACATTATCAACCTGACAGCTACAGGAACCAATGCGAATTATACGGTGCAATTGTTGGATGCTTCGGGTAAGGCTTTACCAGATACTGATAGCAATGGAGTTCCTGACACGGGAATTTTAACTCCAGGGCAAACTGGGAACTTTATTTTGCGCGTGACTCCAAATGCTGGGGCAACTACTGCTGACACTACGCAGATAAATGCAGTTTCCTTCATGGATAACAAGGTCGATCCAGCGAATAACACTACGCAATTTGTTAATAAAACTACTACCATCACTCCAAGCAGCACTGGCTCGATTGGCGACTTAGTTTTCAATGACCTGAATGCAAACGGAACTCAAGACTCTGGAGAACCTGGTTTAGCAAATGTCACTATTACTCTAAGAGATGCCAACGGCAACGTTATTGCCACTACTACAACAGATGCCAACGGCAACTACAGCTTTCCCAATCTGCCAGCAGGCGGCTACACGGTCACAGCCACCAACCCAGCAGGCTTTAACATCACTACAGGTAGCAACCAAGTCCCTGTTAATCTGGCAGCGGGACAGACGGTTAACAATGTGGATTTTGGCTATAGCCAGCCGTCAGGGGGTACGATTGGCGATCGCGTCTTCAACGATCTGGACAGCGATGGCACTCAAGATCCTAACGAACCTGGAATGAGCGGCGTTACCGTTACACTAAAAGATGCCAACGGCAACGTCATTGCCACCGCTACAACGGACGCCAACGGCAATTACAGCTTTACCAATCTCCCTGCTGGCAGTTACACGGTGGATGCGACCGATCCGGCTGGATTTACCCTGACTACGGGCAACGACCCCTTTTCTGTTAATCTGGCAGCGGGTCAAACTGTGAATAATGTGGACTTTGGCTACCGTCAGCCGGGGGGGAAGATTGGTGACTTAGTCTTCAATGATACTAACGGGAATGGCACTCAAGACCCTGGAGAACCCGGTTTAGCCGGTGTCACGGTTACTCTCACAGGCCCAAGCGGCACCTTAACCACGACGACGGACGCCAATGGCAACTACAACTTTAGCAATTTGCCAGCAGGTAGCTACAGCATCACAGTTACCGATCCAACTGGCTTCACCCTGACTACTAGCAACGAACCCTTCAACGTTAACCTCGCTCAAGGTCAGACCATCAGCAACGTGGATTTTGGCTTCCGCCAGACAGGCTCAATTGGCGACTTAGTCTTCAATGATACTAACGGGAATGGCATTCAAGACCCTGGCGAACCCGGTTTAGCAAATATTACCGTTACCCTGAAAAATGCCAATGGTACGGCGATCGCCACAACAACAACGAACGCTAATGGCAACTACACGTTTACCAATCTGCCAGCAGGCAGCTACACGGTGGAAGCGACCGATCCGACAGGCTTCACCCTGACCACGAACAACGATCCATTCTCGGTTAACTTGGGAGCGGGTCAAACTGTCAATAACGTGGACTTCGGCTATCGTCAGACCAACGCCTCCATCGGCAACTCAGTGTTTAATGACTTGAACAATAACGGCATTCAAGACCCTGGCGAACCAGGCATCGGCGGCGTCACCGTTACTTTAACAGGCCCAGGCGGCACCACCGTTACCACGACGACTGATCCTAACGGGAACTATATCTTCAGCAATCTGCCAGCAGGCAACTATACCGTTGCCGTCAACAATCCTCCCCCTGGATTCAATCCAACTGCCACTCCTGCCGCCATCAATCTAGAAACGGGTCAAAACGTCACCAACGCCGATTTTGGTTTCCGCCAACCACAGGGAACGATTGGCGATCGCGTCTTTAATGACACCAACGGTAACGGCATTCAGGATGCTGGAGAACCGGGCATCAGCGGCGTTACCGTCACTTTAACAGGCCCAAACGGCACCGTCACTACGACGACGGATGCTAATGGTAACTACAACTTCAGTAATCTGCCAGCAGGCAACTATACCGTTGCTGTCAACACCCCCCCAACTGGCTTTACTGCCACTGCCACTCCTTCTGCCATCACTCTGGCAACGGGTCAAAACGTTGACAACGCCGACTTTGGCTTCCGCCAGCCGAACAATTCTATCGCTAGTCTTGTCTACAACGACTTGAACGGCAACGGCATTCAGGATGCTGGCGAGAAAGGCATTAGTGGTGTCACCGTTACTTTGAAAGATGCCAACGGTAACGTCATTGCCACCACTACAACAGATGCCAACGGCAATTACATCTTCAATAATCTGCCAAATGGCACCTACATTGTCGATGTCACCGACCCGACCGGCTTTAAGCTAACAACTAACAACGATTTACTTTCCGTTACCATCTCACCTAATAATCCAAACTTCTCTAATGCCAACTTTGGCTTCCTTGCGGGAGGTACGATTGGCGATCGCGTCTTTAACGACACTAACGGCAACGGCATTCAGGATGAGGGTGAACCAGGAATTAGCGGTGTCGCCGTTACACTAAAAAATGCCAACGGTGCTGTCATTGCCACCACCACCACGGACGCTAACAGCAACTACAATTTCAGCGGTCTACCACTCGGCAACTACATCGTCGAAGTCGCCGATCCGGCTGGATTTACGCTGACGACTAACAACGACTCTTCCCCGGTCAGCCTTACAGCCGCAGCACCAATTGTCAATAACGTGGACTTTGGCTTCCGCCAGGCCAATGGTTCTATTGGCGACCTAGTGTTTAATGACTTGGATGGTAATGGTACTAAAGACCCGGATGAACCAGGAATCAGCGGCGTTACCGTCACGCTGAGAGATGCCAACGGCAACATCATTGCTACCACCACCACGGATGCTAACGGCAACTACAGCTTCACCAATCTACCAGTCGGCAACTACATTATCGATGTCACAGATCCGGCTGGCTTTACGCTGACGACTAGCAACGACTCAATTCCTGTAACCTTCACTCCTGGTAAAGCCGTCACCAATATCGACTTTGGCTTCCGCAAGCCGGGTGCTTCTTTTGGCAATCGCGTCTTTAACGATACTAACGGCAACGGCACTCAAGACGCTGGTGAAACCGGGATTGGTGGTGTTACTCTCACGCTAAAAGATGCCAACGGCAACATTATTGCCACCACCATCACGGACGCCAATGGAAACTACGTCTTCAGCGGTCTTGCCGCAGGCACTTATACGGTAGAAGTCAGCAATCCCCCTGGTTTGACCCTAACCACTAACAATGCCTCATTCCGCGTTACTGTCACCGCCAATCAGACGGTCACTAACGCCGATTTTGGCTTCCGGCAGGCTACACTCGGTGCTGGAAATTTACGTTTGGTGAAACGAATTACCAATGCAACGAGAAATGGCGTTCCGATTAGCGGAATTAATTTCAGCAGCTTTGTAAATGATCCAAATGACCAAAATGATGATGTTCCGGGCTTTGCTCAACTGTCCCCAGTAGGAGTTGTCAAAGTACCATCAGAGAATGCTTTGACTAGCGGCGATGAAGTTGAATACACCATCTACTTCCTATCGGATGGTGGTAGCCCAGTCAATAACGTTAGATTCTGCGACGCGATTCCATCCGGGACTACGTTTATTAGCAATAATTTTGGGTCAGGTAGCGGGATTTCGCTGAATCGCGCGGGAACAGTTACTAACCAAACAAATGCTTCAGATACAGATGCTGGGACATTTTTCTCTCCGTTGGCTCCATTATCTGCGGGAAATGCTTGCTCTAACCAAACGAATCCCGATGGGGCAGTTATCCTAAATTTAGGCACTGTTTCCAATACGACTGGTAGTAACTTTGGTTTTGTCCGTTTCCGCGTCAAAATCAACTAATGATTTATTAGTCATTAGTCATTAGTTATTAGTTCCATGTCAGTTGCTGCGTCGGCAGATTCCAAGTTTTAAGCTAATGACAAATAACTAAACTAATGACTGATGACTGTGACAAGCGATATCTAATTTTTTACAAGCCTTATGGCGTCTTAACTCAGTTTACGGACAACACTCCAACTGAACAGAAACGCAGCACGCTGAAAGATTACATTCTCGTCCCCTCGGTTTATCCAGTCGGTCGTTTGGATTGGGATAGTGAAGGATTGTTGCTGTTGACGAATGACGGGCAAATGCAGCATCGCTTGAGCAATCCTCGATTTGGGCATCCCCGGACTTACTGGGTGCAGGTGGAACGTATTCCGGATGAAGAGGCGCTGAGACATTTGCGCGAAGGCTTAGTCATTCAAGATTACCGAACGCGAAAGGCATTGGTGCAGTTGTTACCCGATGAACCACAACTACCGCCTCGCGATCCACCGATTCGCTTTCGCAAGAATGTGCCGACAGCATGGGTGGCGATGACTTTGACGGAGGGACGGAACCGACAAGTACGACGGATGACCGCAGCGGTAGGGTTTCCAACGCTGCGGCTCGTACGAGTTGCGATCGCTCACTTGTCTCTTGTGGGACTGGAACCCGGACAGTGGCGCGATCTAACTTCAATTGAGTTAGAACTATTAAAGAAGCTGTGTCAAACTGATGCTAGCCGCATACAGTAGTGACGAGTCGCGATCGTTATCCACTGAGCGATCGCGTAATGTAGACGTAGCACGAATCATTGAGGGTGCAAGACGTGCGTATGGCATCCCCGTCTGCTAACGCTGACCTTAAGACTTCTACCCGTTGAAGTTGGAAGCTTCGATTGTGACGTGGCAAACTAGATCGCAGTTACTTTGTCTCCCTTAAGTTAAAACACCACACGGGAATCGAGGAAGTTCCGCCATGCTTGTCTGTCCCCAGTGTCAGTTTGAAAATCCAAATACCAACAAGTTTTGTCAAAAATGTGGAACTTCCCTAACCCACAAAGTTTGCCCTGAATGCACAACTCAAGTGCCATTTAATCTCGTAGAGTGTCCCAAATGTGGTGCCACGACGGGAACGGTGTGGTGGGCAATTCTCTCGAAAGATTTAAACTCGCAAGTCGCCGCAGCCGCCACTCCCATGCTTGGGCAGGAAGCGGCAACATCTGATTCTCGCGAAAATATGGAAGTTGCAGAGAGCGCCCCGACTGCTGAAACAACACCGCCGTCACCGGCTGCGGCTTCAGACGCAGCTACAATGCCAGCAGACCTTACAGTTGAAGTTGACCTGGACGGGGCAACTGTACCCTTGCCAAACGCTTCAGGGGCCGGGGAGTTGCAGGCAACCTCTTCACTAGAGGAAAACACTTTGTCAGCAAATTCTTCAGCTTCTACAATGTCACCCTCCGCATCTGTTTCATCAACAGATGCTCAGACTCCAATGGCGGAGAACGAATTAACTGCCTCAAGTTCGGCTGCGGACACTTCCACACAAACAACCCCTGAAAATAGCAGTAGCGGGGAGACTCAATTAACGCCACAGGTTGTATATTTAGACCCTCAACAGCGTTATCAATTGCTAGACTCCCTACCGACCAATTCGGACAGCGCTGAGGTGATGGTGAGAGTTTTGGATTGCCAGCCGTTCCAAAAAGCTCCGCTGACCGCCATTATGGAGCAGCTACAAGGTGCTGAAGCAGCGAATGCTGCAAGTAACTCAGAATCGATGTCTTCTGCGGCGGAATCGGTCAAAAACCGTAATTTTATTGACCAGACGCTGAATGTAAATTCTTTAGCCGCCAAAAGTATTCCCAATATTGCACAAGCATATTTGGATTTACAGAATAAGTTGTCCCCGACCCTGCCAGCGATTCACGATGCATGGCAGCAGGACAGAACTTCCGTTGTACTGCTAGAAGACCGTTCCCAGTGGCCTCTCCTGAATGACTTGGACAATGATGCTCAAATTCCGCTGTTGCAGATTTTGTACTGGCTAGATGAAATGACGAAATTGTGGGTAGCACTAGAACCCTGGCAAATGCGTCAGAGTCTGCTGGAGCTATCAAATCTGCGCGTAGATGAAGATCAGACACTGTGCCTGCAACGCTTGTATAAAGAGCCAGCCAACGCAACCCTGTCACTCGAAAATTTGGGGCAAGTGTGGCAAAAATTATTTGAACTATCAGGGCGATCGCAATTAGATTCTCTGGATCAACTTTTGGTTAACCTACAAAGCGGTAAAATTCAAACCCCCTTAGAGCTGAGAGCGCAGCTACAAGCGATCGCTCAAGAACAAGAAGATTCTCAAACCTCAAAAACTCGGATTCAGCCGCCCCTGACCTCAGAAGATCGCGTTCCTGACACCAGCGAGGGCGATGATATGCCCACCATCATCCTGCCGATGCAGTTGCTCAGTCTCGACGATGCGGGTACTACGGATATCGGGCGGCAACGCGAACACAATGAAGACAACTTCGGCATCAACACAGAAGTTAAAAAGCAGGAAACTCCACTAGGTCGAACCGTCCAAGCGCGGGGGCTGTATATTCTCTGCGACGGCATGGGAGGACACGCTGGGGGCGAAGTGGCAAGTGTGATGGCGGTGGACACCGTTAGGCGCTATTTCCAAGACAATTGGCAAAACCGTTTACCAACAGAAGACCGCATTCGAGAGGCAGTGCTTTTAGCCAATAAAGCGATTTTTGATATCAACCAACAGCAAGAACGCTCTGGCTCTGGACGAATGGGGACGACCCTTGTCATGGTTTTGATTGAGGATACGAAGGTAGCGATCGCTCATGTTGGGGATAGCCGCCTGTACCGTCTCAGCCGCAAACGCGGTTTAGAACAAATTACAATCGACCACGAAGTGGGTCAACGGGAAATCCAGCGCGGGGTAGATCCTGCCATCGCCTACGATCGACCTGATGCTTACCAGCTGACCCAAGCTTTGGGACCGCGAGACGAAAATTTTGTCCGTCCTGATGTCCAATTTTTGGAACTCAATGAAGATACTTTATTGCTTCTGTGTTCCGATGGTTTATCAGACAACGACCTCATAGAAACTCACTGGCAAACTCACCTTTTGCCTCTCTTAAGTTCTAGAGCCAACCTAGATCAGGGTCTTTTGCAACTCATTGACCTCGCCAATCAGCACAACGGTCACGATAACATCACAGCGGTGGTTATCCGAGCGAAAGTGCGACCAAACCTGGATCAACATCAGATGTTTTAAAAGTTTTGAATTTTGAGTTTTGAGTTTTGAATTCAAACTTAAAACTCAAAACTTAAAACTAATAACTCAAAACTATTATGGTTACGCTGACCCTTCTCGATCCATCGTCTACCTCTCCGCAGCAGTGGAACTTCCAAAGAGCATCCACGATTCGGATTGGTCGCGCCCCTGATAATGACGTAGTTCTGAATGATGGCATGGTTTCCAGGCACCATCTAGAACTTCGGAAAGTAGGCAACTCATCTAGTAGCAACGGAGGCACCCCATCCGTCCAATGGTTGTTGGTCAATCAAGGCACGAACGGCACCTTTGTCAATGGCATCCTGATTTCTCAGGGGATGGTATCAGATGATTCCCTCATTCAACTGGCGCGAGGAGGCCCGGTACTAAAATTTCAACTCAGTAGCACAGAAGAGCCAGCAACCCTCTCTCAGAAGTCTGGAGAAAGGGCACGCAGTATTCCAATCCCACAGCCAGCAGTCAGTTCTGAAGCAGCTTGTTCTCACGCCGGAAATCCGCCGGGGAATTTGTTCTGCATCCACTGCGGGCAACCTCTAGTAAAGATACATCGCCACATCCGTCAGTATCAGGTGTTGCGGACGCTAGGACAAGGAGGAATGGGCACCACTTACCTTGCCTGGGACCCTGAACGTTTGCGCGGGGAGGCTCTCGTGGTGTTAAAGGAAATGAATGCCGATATGGCACAAAATTCTAAAGCCAGAGAACTCTTTGAACGAGAAGCTCGTACCCTCAAGACACTGCATTATTCAGGGATTCCGCAGTATTATGACTTTTTTGTAGAGGCTGGCAAGAAATACCTGGCAATGGAGCTGATCCAAGGCGAGGACTTAGAAAAGCGCATCTATCTAAAGGGACCAGTACATCTCAAACAGGCGATTGAGTGGATGATTCAAGCCTGCGACATCTTGGGCTATATCCACAGTCAAGATCCGCCCCTCATTCACCGGGACATTAAACCGGCAAATTTGATGGTGCGCTTTCGAGACAATCAGGTGGTTGTATTGGATTTTGGGGCAGTCAAAGAAATTGGCACGCCACCAGGCACACGCATTGGTGCCCCAGATTATAGCGCCCCAGAACAAGATCGGGGTCAGCCAGTGACACAATCAGATTTATATGCAATCGGGCCGACCCTAATTTTTCTATTAAGTGGTGAAAGCCCCCAAAAGTTTTATAAACGAAAGGGGATGGGTTACAGATTCAATGTCGAAGGAATGCCGACAATTACACCCCAACTGCGGATAGTGATAGAGAAAGTGACAGAACCCCGACCGAGCGATCGCTATCAATCAGCATGGGAACTTTCCCAAGCTTTAACCGCCTGCCTTTAATCCTCGTCTTCCCAAGCTTCAACCGCCAGCAGTTCGCTGACTGGATCTTGCATGGTAAATCCAAATTCCAACAGTTCTTTTTTCCAGTAAGACCACTCATCTCCGTAGAGGAGAGCGATTTTCCAGAGTTTATCTGTGGGCTTGATAATATTCGATGTTACAAGTGAATGCATTTGACGCTGCATTTTCACCATTGGGTGAATTACTTGCTGAGTCATAGGGTCTAGAAATCAGTTTTGTAAATACTACGAAGTAAAAAAGCTTCCCGCTTCTGAGATTTAATGCGTAGAATTCTATGCGCTAGGGAAGCAATCCTTTATCCTTGTAGCGTATATCAGGGTGTTCTGGCAAGTGTTTTGACAAGTTTTGTACGGAAATTACTACCGTCGCATCCGCTAAGAGCGATTTGAAGCTCCTTTGCAACACAACTAGACAGTATCGCAGGCTGCAATCGGAAGCATATACTTGAGGCTGGGAGGATTGGGGTAATTTCTTTCTACCAATGACCGATTTCCCTCAAAACAATGCAAATGAGTCAGCGGGCACTGCTGTTAGTGAATCCGAATGCTCGACGAGGTCAAGACGCCAGACGGCAAGCAGTTGAACAATTGCAACAACTGGGTTTTGAACTAGTAGAGGAAAAGAGTGAAAATCCCAAGCAGTTTTCCGAACTGATTCGGAAACACTGCCAACAGGTTGATTTGGTCATCATTGGGGGTGGAGATGGCAGTGTCAATGCAGCAGTCGAAGGATTGCTAGATACTGACTTACCTTTGGGAATTTTGCCTTTAGGCACTGCCAATAATCTGGCAAGAACCCTCAATATTCCCCAGTCGCTACCAGAGGCTTGTCAAATCATTGCCAATGGTCAAATTCAACGGATTGACTTGGGCTGGGTGAACGGACAATATTTTTTCAATATTGCTAGTCTGGGGCTGAGTGCAGAAGTCAACCGCAGAGTCTCCAAAAGATTGAAGCGCCATTGGGGCGTTTTTGCTTATATTGCTACAGCAGTGCAAGTCATCTCGACTGTGCGACCGTTTTGGGTTGATATCCATTGGGAAGGTCAGTCTATCGAAGTAAAAACTTTGCAGATTACGGTGGGAAATGGTCGCTATTACGGCAGTGGCTTAGTGATTGCGGATGATGCCACCATTGACGACCAAAGGCTGGATCTGCAAAGTTGGGAAATTAAGCATTGGTGGGAACCACTGCCGTTGGTATTTGCTGCTTTGCGCGGAAAATCTGCGATAGGTAGGGGGGTGCGTACCATCCAGGGTAAAGACATTGAGTTATATACTCGAAAACCTTATCCAATTAATACCGATGGGGAAAGAACAACGGAGACGCCAGCCCGATTTCGGGTGATTCCGCAAGTTCTATCGGTTTTTGTGCCGTCATCTAGCGAAAGGTAGATAAATAGGATAAGAGCGATCGCTTACTCTAGATCGATACCGAGCGATCGCAGTCGTTCAGCCAATCGTTCGGCGCGTTGTCGTTCTTGTTCTAGTTGGGATTGAGCCTGTTGAGCCTGCGCTTGAGCTTGCTGAGCTTGCACTTGAGCCTGTTGAGCGGCTTCTACTGCCTGTTGAGCAGCTTCTTCTGGGGTCGGTACGCAATCGCCTTCTGGAGTAAAGTAGCGTAGCTGTCCCTGTTCTACGCCCAGATACAAGCCTAGCTCCTCACTCCAACGCCAGCTCTTTTCATTTGGGGCAATTTCCTGATATTGATTTCCCATCAATCGAAAACCTTGAAATTCCAGCGTATCTGGGGAAAACCAGAAATACTCCGGCGTGCGGAAGCGGTCTTGATACAAGTCTTTCTTCAAACTGCGGTCTGTCGTGGCGGTAGAAGTTGATAGCAACTCGATAATCAAATTGGGATACTTGCCATCTTCTTCCCACACCACCCAAGCATTGCGAGGAGATTTTTGGGTCTGTTTGACCAAGAAGAAATCGGGACCCCGAAAATCACGATTTCTCAGTTGTTGCCGACTAAAATAAATCGTGAGATTGGCACCGATAAAAAAATCCTCTCTTTCGCGCCACAGCCATTCCAGACAAGTGACAAGCAACAGCAGTTGCATATAGTGCAAAGAACTTTCCATTTCTGGCTCATCGCTATACAGTTGGCTAGCGTCGGGCATCATTGCATCTAGTTGCTGGGCAGTTAAAGTCATCTTCTCTCCCTCGCACTGGTTTAGCTTTATTGTGGCGGATGAGAATGCGATCGCGTTTTACTGTTGAGGAGAAGGCGATCGCGCTTTTAGGGAATTTCAAAGAGCGATCGCCATCAAAACCTATGGAGAAAGACGTAACCGACTCTGGTTTCTACAATTGTGTCGTTGCAACTTCTGTCGTCCGACTTGCTGAAGATTGCAACAGCAAACCGTACTCAATTCCCTCGACGACTGCCTGATAAGAAGCTTCCAGAATATTGCTAGAAACCCCCACAGTTGCCCAGCGCTGATGACCGTTGCTGGATTCCACGAGAACGCGAGTTTTGGCTGAAGTCCCCGCGCCACTGTCGAGAATCCGCACTTTGTAGTCGGTCAAGTGAAATACAGCAATTTCTGGATAGAAATTGACTAAAGCTTTGCGTAATGCAGCATCCAACGCCGAAACGGGACCATTTGCTTCCGCAGCTTCCAAAATATCTTTGCCATTGACAGCGACTTTCACAGTAGCAAGGGCGTTTGCATTCCTGACGATATCGCAGTGGACTTGAAAACCCTTGAGTTCAAACATTTGCTGCCGTTGTCCCAGTGCCTCGCGCATCAGCAAATCGAAACTCGCTTCGGCTGCTTCAAACTGATAGCCTTCATTCTCCAGTTCCTTAAGGCGGCGTAGAAGTTGGCGACAGGCGGGATCTTGCTTATCTAGGTCAATGCCAAAGCTGCGAGCCTTTGCCAAAATATTACTTAATCCAGCTTGGTCGGAAATCACGATCCGACGCTCGTTGCCGACTTGTTCTGGCTGAATATGTTCGTAAGTCAACGGGTTGCGCTCAACCGCTGAAACGTGGATGCCGCCTTTGTGAGCAAACGCAGAACGACCTACAAAGGGTGCGTGTTCATCGGGAGCAAGATTGACGACTTCGCTGATTGAACGACTGGCAGCTGTCAGATGTAGCAGTTGTTCGTCTTGAATACAGTCATATCCCAGTTTGAGTTGCAAATTGGGAATCACAGAGCAAAGGTTAGCATTCCCGCAGCGTTCGCCGTAGCCGTTGATTGTGCCTTGCACCATTCTGGCTCCCTCCATGACGGCTGCTAAAGCATTCGCTACCGCTGTATCAGAATCATTGTGCGTGTGAATGCCGAGAAGCGGTAAGTTTTGAGTTTTGAACTCAGTGTTGGCTTCTGACTGCTGAGCGCTTATTCCAATTACACTGGCGACATCCCGGACAATTTGGCTAATTTCGTGGGGAAGCGTGCCGCCATTGGTGTCGCAGAAAACGAGCCATTCTGCACCGGCTGCGATCGCACTTTCTAAGGTCTTGAGCGCATAATCCCGATTGTGCTTATAGCCATCAAACCAGTGTTCGGCATCGTAAATTACCCGCCGCCCCTGACTGCGGAGATATTCAATCGTATCTCCGATCATCGCCAGATTTTCTTCTAAGCTGGTCTTCAGACCTTCTGTAACTTGTAAATCCCACGATTTGCCAAAAATCGTCACCCAGCGCGTCCCCGCCGCGAGAATGGGCTGCAACATCGGATCTTCTGCCGCAGTTGTATTTGGACGGCGAGTAGAACAAAAAGCGACAACTTCCGCGGAGGAAAGCGGTTCTTCTTTCAATTGCCAAAAAAATTGTACATCTTTGGGATTCGCCCCAGGCCAACCGCCTTCAATGAACGGAACGCCTAATTTATCTAGCTTTCGGGCAATTCGCAACTTGTCTTCGAGTGACAGCGATAGCCCTTCGCGTTGGGCACCGTCGCGCAACGTCGTGTCGTAAATCCAAATTCGGTTTGTTTGATCTGAGTGCATGGGAAGTTGTCGCCGAGGGAGAAAATTTAACAGCTAATTTTGTAAAGAACTGTAAAAATAAAGTGAAGATAAATTGTCACTCAAGAGGCTCGTTGAATCCATCATTATGCCAAAGGTAACAGCTCAAGGAAAAACGTTTGAGTGCAGTACGGGTGCTAACCTGCGTAAAGTGCTACTGGAAAATGGCATCGACCTCTACAATGGCAAGGCAAAAATCATTAATTGCCAGGGGATTGGCACCTGTGGCACCTGTGCAGTGGCAGTAGAAGGAAACGTTTCCGAAGCCAACTGGAAAGATAAAACCCGGCGATCGCTTCCTCCTCATTCTCCCACGGCAAACCGTCGCTTAGCTTGTCAAACCCAGGTTTTAGGAGATGTCAAAGTAACCAAATTTGATGGATTTTGGGGACAAGGCACTCAAACGGTTTGGACGCCGCAAAAATAAAACAATTTCAGTTTTAAATTTTAGATTTTGGGTTATAAAGCGTGTCACAAAATCTTGATTTACAGTCGGAATCAGCCCAGTCGGAATCAGCGCAACCCAGTCATTTCGTTTTTCGCATTTCCCCCCTGATTCGCATCACGTTGATAGCACTTTACCTGGCACTGACGATTCCGCTACCGTTTTTGTCACAGGCATCTGCGTCACCTGTACCACCTTGGTTGCTGTGGCTGGGAATTGCCTTAGGGTTAGTCCCATTATCTGGCGTCCTCAGCGAACGGGTAATTGTGGATGATGAAAAAATCCAGGTCACTTATCCTCGCTGGGTTCCCGTTTTCTTCCGCAAGGGTTGGTCGTTAGCTTGGGCAGAAGTCAAAGATTTAAAATTTCGCTCGACAGGGCAAGGTGGAATCGTTTATTACTTTGTAAGTAAGTCAGAGCAAAAAGCTTATTTGCTCCCGATGCGGGTCGTTGGCTTTGCTCGGTTAGTTAAACTGGTGGAAGACAAGACGGGAATTGATACAACTGATGTTCGTCCTTTGTCTCAGCCTTGGATGTATCTAATTTTGTTAGTGTTCTCGCTGCTGCTTTTTGTTACAGATGCGTGGACAATTTGGATGGCGACTACACAAGGACGATTGACATAATTTTTTGAACTACGAAGACACGAAAGCACAAAAAAATTTGCTGCGGCTGGAACGGGTAAGCCTTGCAGCGCCAGTTGGTTCGCAGTATTTATTGAAGGAGATTTCGTTTGAGGTATTTCCGGGCGATCGCTTGTGTTTAATTGGCCCTTCTGGTGCCGGGAAAACCTCGCTATTGCGGCTATTAAACCGGCTATTAGAACCTACTGCTGGCACAATTTACCTAGAAAATCAAGATTACCGAAAGCTTCCAGTTATCCCGTTGCGTCGGCAGGTAATGTTGGTTTCTCAAGAACCAAAACTTTTGGGAATGACGGTTAGAGATGCCTTAGCTTATCCTCTGGTTTTGCAAGGAGTCACAAAACAGGTAATTCAGCAACAATTGCTCAAATGGATCGAGCAATTGCACATCCCAGAAGATTGGTTAGGTCGGACGGAAGTGCAACTGTCGCAAGGACAGCGGCAATTGGTTGGAATTGTTCGCGCCTTGATGATTGAACCTAAAATTTTATTATTTGATGAGCCAACGTCTGCCCTAGATGCGGGTCGTGCTGCTTACGTCCTGCAAGTATTGACACAACTGTGCAACGAGGGAAAAACGACAGTGGTGATGGTCAATCACCAGTTAGATTTAGCCCAAATGTTTTGCAATCGGGTTTTGTATTTGCAGGATGGGCAGTTGCTTGAGGATGTCTCAGCAGCACAGATAGACTGGACTAATTTACGCGATCGCTTCATCCAAGCGGAAGCCCAAGCCGCCCAAGATTGGGGTTAAAAAGAGTTGTCATGAGTGATGAGTCATTAGTTAGTAACAACAAACTAATGACTATCGACTGATAACGAATAATCTTTTACCCAATGGACGGATTATTTCTTCGTAGCGATCGCTAATTTCGCCCCTTTTACCTTACGCAATTGATCCATCACTGCTACAACTTGACCGTGATTGACTCCTTCATCAGCATTTAGCACGACAAGGGTTTCTTGCTCAGATGGAATTAGCGATCGCACTCCGGTTTCCAGTTCCTCTAAATCAACGGGCTGGCGGTTCAGTGCGATTTCTCCCTCTTCGTCAATTGACACCGTTACGGGTGTCGATTTTTGAGCTTGTCCGGTCGCTGCTTTCGGCAAATTTACCGATAGCCCTTCTGAACGGGTCAAAAACAGCGTGGACATGATGAAAAAGGTCAAAATGGCGAAGATTACATCGATCATCGGCACGATGTTAATCTGCACTGGGATATCCGGCTCATCGGGTAGTCGCATAAGAAGGCTCTCCTTTTTCATAACGGCGGCGGTATAACAGTTCTAACTGACCGCCGTATTCTTGAATGTGTGCCATCTGCCTCTGATAAAACCCGCGAAAGGCATTGGAGAATACTAGGGCAAAAATAGCAACAATTAACCCGGTGGCGGTGGAAACTAATGCCTCACTAATCCCTGCTGTGACACCGACCGTCTGGCTGCCTCCAACGCTCCCTAGCGTCAGCGAGGCAAAGGAGTTAATCAGTCCCAAAACTGTTCCTAGCAACCCCAGCAGAGGGGAAAGGGCGATGATCGTTTCAAAAACTACATTGAATCGCTTCAATCCAGGTAACTCTGCTTGTGCTTCACTTTCTAGCGCTAATCGAAATTCTTCTGGATTGGGTTGTTCCAGTTCCAATGCTGCCAAAAAGATTCGCGCAATCGGCAAGTCAGCATTCTGTTTTAGCCGATGCACAGCAGCTTCGGGATCGTGCTGATAAAGCTTCATCACATCTCGGACAACCCGACCTTGCCGTCGGTTAATGCCATACCAAAATCTTGAACGCTCTATTACTAGGGCGATCGCTAATATAGAAAATGCTAGGAGTGGCCACATGACCACGCCGCCCGCCGCAAAAAGATTACTAATTCCCATCTAAGTTTCTCTAGGGCACTCAACAAGGCTTAGCCTACCAGCTTACTTGAGTCTTAAAGCTGATAGAAGTTCTCAAGAGAAATTAAACCTAATGAGAATCTATGTCAAGCAGTTCTCCACAACTTGGGGAATAATGATTTTTATTAAGTAATTTTAACGGAACTGTTGAAAAGGTTGAGAAGCCTATCAAGGAAAGGTTTGGAGAGGGTTTGGCTAAGGTGATAACAGCCCATTTTCCTGGTTCTCCCTCTTGACATTTACTTCAGTGCATCTTACCTTGACCAAACAAGTGCAAATAACTTGCAATAATATATGGGCTTGTCAACTGTTGCTGTTCAGCAGCGAGAAAAAGAAGAAGAGGCTCTGAGGTCTTTTATTGCCTATAGCCTCATCGGTTCCCTAGCGCTCCATATCGGAGTATTGGCGATGAGCAATCGTTGGGTGAAAACATCTGACATTATTGCAGAAGAGCCAATGGAAGTTGTGGTTCTCGATCCTGAGAGCCTTGAAGCTTTGGAACCAGAGGAAGATACACCAAAAGAAGATCAACAAGAGCAGACGCCATCGGCAGCAAGTTCAGTTGCAGCCGGAGGTTCTCGCATACTTACGGGTTCTAGGCAGGAATCGGAAGAAGGTTCAGTTGCAGCAGAGAGTTCGAGTCAAAGCAGTACACCCGATACCAGTACAGCTGCGCCAGCATCTCAACCTCGCACGGAACCAAAAGCGATCGCTCGCTCTCCACTAGTAGCGTCGCAACCCGCGCCTACACGCCCTGAAGTGGTACCGCAGCCAGTGCGACAGCCGCTTGCAGTAAATTTACCTCCGTTCCGACCCGCTCAAACGCCCAAACGAGTCGAGCAACGAGTCGATCCCGATCGAGTGGCAAGCGTGCCACCCACACCAGTAGAAAAGACGTCTTTGGAACGCACTGACGAACCCAATCGAACAAGTAACTCGCAGCCGATTCCCCAGCCTAGATCGGTTGCCGTTGCGCCGTCTTCACAAAATGACAAGCCAGCAGCGCCAACACAAGCGAGTCCATCTTTCCAGCAACAAACATCTGAAAGATTTAGAGATTTGGTTAGAGGAATCACTGGCTCCAGACAAACTCAAGAAAGTGCAGGAAATAGTGGCAGTCAAACTGATAAAAGCAGTGCTGTCGGCGGATCTACTGTTGCAAGCGGATTGGGAAGCCTGCTAGGCAGTGGTTCTGGGACGGGCAGCAGCACTCAAGGCTCAGGACAAGGAAGCGGTACCGGCAATGGCTTGGGTACCGGCAATGGCTTGGGTACCGGCAGTGGCTCTGGTAGAGGCAATGGCTTGGGTACAGGTACAGGCAATGGTTCGGGCAATGGCTTGGGTACGGGTACAGGCAATGGTTCGGGCAATGGCTTAGGTACCGGTAATGGCTTAGGTACCGGCAATGGCTCTGGTAGAGGCACTGGCACCAGCAAAGAACCGGGAAGCGGAAGGGATGTAGCGATAGCTCCAGAAAATTTCAAACCGAGAACCGAGCCAAGAACTGAGCCAAGAGACAGGGATGAAGAACGTCCTTCGAGAAGATCGGGATCGAGCCGAATCGGTTGCGTTAAATGTGACAAGCCCGACTATCCAAGCAATGCGAGACGGCAAGGCGTTGAAGGCGCATCCAAGGTCAGTGTTGATGTTGACGACAAAGGGAATGTCACCAATGTTCGGCTGTCGCGTTCCAGCGGTAACAGCGAACTTGATGAAGCTGCTGTGAGAGCGGCAAGAAATTGGAAGTTTGATTCTTCCTCTGGTAGACGACAGGGGGTTGTGGCTTCAGTTGATTTTCAGCTAGAAGGATCGGAGCGATCGCGTCGTTCTCGCGAACGTCGTCGCACAGAATCGGCATCTTCCAGCCGTAGCTCGGAGTCATCGACTCCCCGGCGGCGGCGTTTGGAAACAGCTTCTTCTTCCACGAGTCCTTCGGAAACACGCCGGATTAGTCGGCGGCGGCGTTTGGAAACGGCTTCTTCTTCCACGAGTGCCTCGGAAACGCCGCGTCGTTCTCGGCGGAGGCGTCTGGAAACAGCATCTTCTTCCACGAGTGCCTCGGAAACACGCCGGATTAGTCGGCGACGGCGTCTGGAAACAGCATCTTCTTCCACAAGTGCCTCGGAAACACGCCGGATTAGTCGGCGACGGCGTCTGGAAACAGCATCTTCTTCCAGGAGTGCCTCAGAAACGCCGCGTCGTTCTCGGCGGCGGGTCGAATCTGCGGCTGCCAGTCCGTCCCAGCAAGCCCCACGGGCACGGCGGCGGCGGGTGGAATCTGCCTCTAGTTCGACCTCTAGACCGTCACGGCAAGCCCCACGGGCGCGGCGGCAGCGGCGTCTGGAAGCCGGTTCAGCAAGTCAGGCACAACAAGCTCCACGAGCGCGGCGGCGGAGAGCTGCACCTTCCTCAGCAGAATCATCGGGTTCAGCTACTACGAACAATGAATAATTGCCTCTCAACCAGAGTGGGTATAGACTCTTGAACTGATTGTTGAATACCCAATCACTCGTCACTAAGTAGATTTATGAACATCAAGACAGCGATCGCAATTCTAGGAGTTGTTATCGGAGTGGGTGGAGTGAACCCTGTAGTTCGTGCCCAAACTAAACCATCCCCCACTCCTACCAGTCCTCAAATTAAACCATCCCCCGCTCCTACTAGTCCCCAAATTAAACCGTCTGCTCCTACCAGTCCTCAAATTAAACCGCCTGCGTCTACCAGTCCTCAAATTAAACCACCTGCTCCCAGCAGTCCCCGCCTCCAAGGGAATCCTGAGGCGCTGCTCCAACAGGGTTTGGACAAACTTGATGCGGGAGACTACAAGGCAGCCGTCGATCTGTTGTCGAAGGTGCTAGAAGTAAATCCCAATGATACGGAAGCTTACTATAACCGAGCCGTAGCTCTTGTTGAGCTAGAGGACTACGAGAAAGCGATCGCTGACTACAGCAAAGTGCTGCAACTCGATCCCAAGGATGATGAAGCTTATTTGAATCGAGGACTAGCTCGGACTGAGTTAGAAGACGACGCCGGAGCGATCGCTGATTACAGCGAAGTTATCAAACTAAAGCCCGATCAAGCAGAAGCTTACTATCAGCGAGGAATCGCTTATGCTCAGCTAGAGGAAGATAATAAAGCGATTGAAGACCTTCAGAAAGCCTCTGAACTCTTCGCTACGCAAGGCAAGCCAGATGAGTCCAAAGAAGCACTGGCGCTGATCAAAAAACTTCAGCCATAGCCTGAATCGAGAGGCTGAGCGACGCTCAGCCTCTCAGCGTTTTTTTGAATTTGATGTGATAGATTTTTGACCCGCGCCGCCGCTTCAGGAGTCACTAAGTGTGTTCGGGTTTTTTCGCTGATTTTTCAGACACTCTAGTTTCGCGTGTAGAGTTGGCGCGTGTTGAGTCGGTGCGTGTAGAGATTGGCTGCGATCGCCCTCGTGATTTCTCTAGGACTCAATATTTTGTAGCCATCGGATCTATTAACAAGGCGAAAAGCAATCGTTCTCCACTCTAAACCAGCCTGCTGGTGGATTAAATTCGCCTTTCTTGAATAACTTTCTTAATTAGAGAAAACACTTTTATAAGGTTTTGTCAATTATTCGCTTGCTTAACTTCTTTAAACATTGGTTAAAGAAGTTAAGCTTGAGCCAATTACTGAAGAAGAAATGCCCAAAACTAGCCATTTGTCAATCTTTCTCTTAGGCGATACCTCTAAATTTTTCCACTTGACTTTTGCACAGGCGTCGTTTTATCTTAACCACACTAATGATAATTACTTGCAATAAAAATCAGGCTTGTTAACCAAGACCTGGGTGCATAAATTAGGTGTGTGGAAACGGAATGAAACTACAGCAATTACTTCCTGGCTTGTTGCTCGCAGGCTCAGTTGTCATGACAGTGGCTCAGCCAGTACGAGCTGATGTCGTAGTCACAGGCGTGCAACTCAACTCAACGCCCGACGGCTTGCAAGTGATTTTGCAGACGACAAATGGAGCAGCGCCCCAAGTGGTCACATCCAGCTATGACCAAACCCTGCTCATTGACCTGCTTAACGCCCAGCTAAGCCTTCCAGAAGGGGATACGTTTACTCAGGACAACCCAGCTTTCGGCATAACTTCTTTAACCGTAAACCGCTTGTATGGCAACAGTGTTCGGGTAACGATCAAAGGCGTCGCAGAACTACCAGTCGCAGAGGTCGTGCCGAGTCCGCAAGGAGTGGTACTCAGCTTAACAACTGCCTCCGAAACAGCAGAGGCTTCCCCTCCTAGCCAAACGCCAGAGACGACTGACTTTGAGCCTTCTGAGTCGCCTCAGACCCCTTCAGAGGCTGAACCTGGTGACGAAACCCAACCAGATGCAGATGCTTCAGTTGAAGAGCCAGAAGAAATTGAAATAGTAGTGACGGGTCAGCAAGAAGGCGGATATAGAGTCATCGACGCCACAACCGCCACGCGAACCGATACACCCTTGCGCGACGTTCCTCAGTCGATTCAGGTTGTCCCTCGGCAGGTGATTGAAGATCAACAAGTCGTAAGAATCACAGAAGCCGCACGCAACGTCAGTGGCGTTGTGAGAAGCGAGGGCTATGGAGGCGCTACTGATAACTACACCATCCGGGGATTTGCCATCTCCAGTAACTTGAGAAATGGTTTCAGCGATGGCGGTTTTTACTCATTAACGGATGTCGCCAACATCGAACGAGTCGAAGTTCTCAAAGGGCCAGCTTCGGTGCTTTATGGTCAGATTGAACCGGGTGGTGTCGTGAATTACATCACCAAGCAACCGCTGAGCGAACCTTATTATGCCGCTTCATTTACGGCTGGAAGTTACGACTTCTATCGCCCATCGATAGATATTTCTGGCCCCCTCGATCCTGACAAAAATGTATTGTATCGATTGAATGTTGCCTATGAGAATTCGGGTAGTTTTAGAGATTTCGTAGACAGCGAGCTTTTCGTGGTTGCACCTGTTTTAAGCTTCAAGATTACCGATAAAACTACCTTAACCCTGGAGTATGAGTACCTGGATCTCGATCGAACTTTCGACCGAGCCTTTCCACCGCTAACTGCGATGTTTGATCTTCCCATTAGTCGTTATTTAGGAGAACCCAACGACAGTTACAACCATAGAAGCCATAAAGCTAGTTATGTTCTGGATCACCGTTTTAGCGAAAATTGGCGGCTCCGGAATGCTTTTTCAGCTCAAATCGTTGATACAGAGCGTAAAAATGTCCAAGCACGTACCTTCCAATTAGAGGGAGATGGACGCACCTTACGGCGAAGATATAATGACTCTGATGAAAACAGAGAAGATTATTCTCTGCAAACAGACTTGGTAGGCAAATTTAATACTGGCTCGATTAATCATCAACTTCTCATTGGGATTGAGTTAAGTAAAATTAGAAATGGCTACACATTACGCAGAGCAAATTTCCCTTCAATTGATATTTACAATCCAGTTTACGGGTTTCCTCGTCCAAACAGTTTCGGTGACGCCTTTGGCAGAGAAGAAAACACTAATACGTTAGGTATCTATGTACAAGACCAGATAACATTGTTGCCAAATCTGAAATTACTGATTGGCGGTCGATTTGATTCGGTCGATCTTGACATCGAAGATGTTTCAGACGCTTTGAATGGAAGCGAAGCTGAAAAATCCAGCCGTTACTTTGAAGCCTTTTCACCCCGTGTTGGAATTGTTTATCAGCCGATAGAACCAATTTCACTCTATGCCAGTTACAGCCGCTCTTTTCGACCAAATATTTTTGCTTTTACGTCGAACGGACAGCTAATAGAGCCTGAAAGAGGTACCCAATACGAGGCCGGAATTAAAGGCGAATTTTTAGATGGCAGATTGTCCACGACGCTGGCAGCTTACCAGATAACGAAAACAAACGTTGCCACGGCAGATCCCAATGATAGTGATTTCTCAATTGCAGCGGGAGAAGTTAAGAGCCGAGGCATCGAATTGGACGTGAGGGGAGAAATTAGACCCGGTTGGAATGTTATTGCATCTTATGCCCATATGGATGCTTTTGTTAGCAAAGATGAGAGCATTCCTGAAGGGGACGAATTGGTTAACGCGCCAAATAATAGCGCTAGCTTGTGGATGACTTATGAATTCCAAAGAGGTGCTTTGCAAGGGTTAGGTTTTGGAGCTGGAGTATATTTCGTGGGGGCGCGGGAAGCGGAGCTTCCAAATACCATCGAAATCCCTTCGTATTTGAGAACTGATGCCGCTATCTTCTATCGGCGGAACAATTACCGCGCTGCTCTGAATATCAAGAATCTCTTTGATATCAAATATTACGATTCTCAGGGCTTCTTAGTTTACCCCGGAGCGCCTTTAACTTTGTTGGGGACATTTGGGGTGGAATTTTGATGTTTTAGGCTCTGGCTAAGCGGTTAATCTGGTATCCTCAACGCCATTCTGGTTAAAGCTCAATACTTTTCGATGAGTAAGTTTCATCGTTCAGAGATCCTCCCAACCCCCTTTTTTGAGGGGGACTATGTTTCTCTATTTGTTCAGCTCTATTTGAGAGGAACTAGCCTTACTGAAAAGTATTAGATTAAACCCGCCCTGAGGAAGCCAGAAGACAAAATTCAAAGGAAGTCTTGCTGATGAAATTACGCAAACTTGCATTGATACTGCACCGCTATGTGGGTGTAATATTCGGTCTTCTGATACTTGTAATCGGATTGACGGGAAGCGCTTTAGTCTTTCACGAAGAGATCGATCGCGCTCTCAATTCCCATTTACATCAGGTTGTCCCGCAGGGTGAATCTGCTTCCGAGAGCCTGCGCGATCGCATATCCCCAGATTCAGCTTTACAGATCGTCCGCTCAGCCTATCCAGACTTGACGCTGTCTTATATCGATCTGCCGCGAAAGCCAGACTCGGTATACACGGTGGGGATGGAATCAAAGAAGGATGAGTTTATCTACGCTTACGTTAACCCCTACACTGGAGCGATCCTCGGCACACAACAGTGGGGACGCACGTTGATGACTTTCGTGTATGACATCCACTTCTCTCTTCTCGCTGGCAAGGTTGGCGAGAAAGTCGTTGGGATTTGTGGCTTGTTGCTGTTGCTGCTGAGCGTCTCTGGGATGATTTTATGGTCTGGTTGGAGAAGGCTCCTTTCCGGCTTCCAGATCAGGTGGCAAGCTCCCTGGCAGCTGGTCAACTATGATCTCCATAAGGTCGGGGGTATCGTGTCTGCTGTGTTTCTGCTCCTGATTGCTTCCACAGGAGCCGCAATGATTTTTCACGCGGAAACCGAGCCAGCAGTCTACTGGCTAACACAGACGCCACAACCTACTCCCTTAACGTCCACACCTCAAGTGGGCAAGTCACCTTTGACACTCGCAGAAATTTTGCCCAAAGCTGATGCGGCGTTGCCAGAAGGCAAAACCACCTTCATTTCTCTTGCTAGTAAACCGGATGGAATCGTCAGGGTCACGAAGAAATTGCCCCAGGAAATCCGCCCAGATGGTCGTAGCCGTGTCTATCTCGACCAGTACAGCGGGAAGGTCTTGCGGGTGGAAAATGCGCTGACAGTACCTTTAGGAACCCGGATTATGAATGAGCTGTTTACTTTGCACATTGGGATTTATGGTGGGCTAGGAATGCGGATTTTGTATGTGTTCGCTGGCTTGACCCCCACCGTTCTATTTATCACTGGCTTTTTGATGTGGCGACAACGCCAGTGGGCGATCGCTCGTCGTCAAGAAGCGATCCGTCAGAGTCAGGGAATCCCAGAACCTCGCCCGAAAATCTACCCAACAACTGAAGTGCCTTGGATTTGAGGTGGGTGGCAAAGTTTATCTTATCTATCTTAAAAATTGATACTTAGCGGTGGCGGTTCTGTCCGCCTAGCATGGCAGGGGTAGCATGAGCAGGGAGCGGTTTGGAATCGTTCTCAATTATTGAGGCAACTGGTTCTGCTCCCTTAAGAATCTCTGGATTGAACCGATAGCCCACGTTGCGGACAGTTTGAATCATGCTGGGTTGTCGAGGATCGGTTTCAATTTTCTTGCGTAGGGAGAGGACGTGAGTATCAATAGTGCGTGGATTATCGATAGCGTCAGGCCAAGCGCGGCGCAGCAGTTCGGAACGGCTCAGCGCTACTCCTCCAGCCTGTGCCAGAACGTAAAGCAGGCTGAACTCTTGGGGCGTCAGGTCAATGAATTCTTCTTTGAAGCGGACGCGGCGCTGCACTAAGTCTATTTTTAGGTCGCCATAATCTAGGGATATCGGTGCGGCTGTGACGCGAACGCGGCGAACTAGCGCCTCAACCCGCGCCATAAATTCTTGCATCCCAAATGGCTTGGTCAAATAATCGTCGGCTCCCGCTTTTAACCCAGCGACAATATCGGCTTCCATACTGCGGGCGGACAGCATCAAGATGAGTACCTGTCCCTGTTGATGAAGCCATCGGCAAAATTCAATTCCATCGCCATCTGGCAGGTCGGAATCAAGGATTACGAGTGCGGGTTGGCGAGTATAAAACGTTTCTCTACCTTGATGAACGCCAGCGGATTGACACACCCAGTAGCTTGCTTGCTGTAAGTGCCAGCCCAGTAGCGATCGCAGGTGCGGGTTCCCCTCGATGATCTGAATGCAAATCGATCCCACGGTGGCATGCTTCCCTTCAAGCTGGTGAGATTTAGCTTAACAAAGCTTATGTCAGGATTCTGTAACCAGGGCTACGAGGGGTCTAGGCTATACAATTAAAAATTAAAAGTGAGAAATTAAAAAAAATCTATTGAAACTCAAACTTTTGTTTTATATTTTTAATACTTTAAAAGAAATATTACAGATTTAGGGCGAGTCTGAAGTCAAAGCTGCCATTTCACCAAGCAGTCAGTAAAATGAAAGTTAACGAAGGGTAACGTTTAGTCAAGTTTACTGAACAATGCCATGCCAAAAGCTTCCGATGACCAAATTAGTATACCTAGCTAAAGCAAGCAGGATGTCTTTCCTACTAGAAACCCACTGAGCGAGGCACAAGGCATGAGCGAGGCACAAGGCATGAGGCAAATCGCGTTTTGGATATACCAGGCATGGGACAACAGGCAAATCTATCCTGGTAATCGGAAATGTGGTTAAAAAACCGGAATTTTATTGACAAAAGCTTGAAATCATGCTTCCCACAGGGACAGTCTTTGTCAACCGGCGGTTTAAACAAGCTAACGACTAAATGGCAGTGCTTGCTGGAAAAGATGGCACAAATCGCTCGGCAGGGGCATGACGTTGGGGATCAAGTTTTCTACGATGAAACTAAAGTGAGAGCGATCGCGCAACTCGCTGCTCTCGGCGGGATGAGTTTTGGTGTTATTCCCTTAATTTTCAAGGAACACAACCAAGCGTTCTCTCATCACCAAACTGGGGTGCATTCGTTTTCGGTTTCCGCACCGCAACTCCAAACCGCTGTAGTTCTGGTTAAGACACTAGCCTTAACTGAAGCAAACCCGAAGTACGCTTGCGTTTTCTAGCGCCTAGCGCCTAGCGCCCTTAATGAGTTGCCAGAATCAAAGCTAACCGCTTAGAGCGAAAGTTTCCTTCTTGCGACTTCACCCCTTATACTTCTAATTCAAACCTGATACTTCCGACCATGCTACAGGACTCTCAAACCATCCGCTACTACCAAAGACTCACCGACGCCCTCGTCGAAATGTGGAATCGGGGTTATCGTTTCGATGATTTGCGGCTGTTTTTAGATGGCTATCTCGCAGCTATGCGTCATTCTAACGTTCTGGAACCCTTTCTCATCCACCGCTTAGAAGAAGAAGTTACCCGTTACATTTACGATCCATCCAACTTTGACATGACCCAGACTCAACCTAAATCGGACTATTATTAGTTCGGGTTAGCTGCTTTGGTCAAGCTGAGGCTATCAGCATCAGCCTTGCCATCGTTGCCTGTGGATAATGTGGTTAAATTGCCTGTTAAATTGCCCACAGGGATCGGGTTTGGGTAGACAACAGCTATCTTCCGGGTGCTGTTTATCTTTGACGTTCAGCAGCTTCGGAATTTTTATACAGCCGATAAGGAAAAATTTGAAAAAAGAGCGATCGCCCTTAGTATCGTTTACGTCCTAGTCCAGTCAATAATTTTATTTAGGATGATTTAGGCTGCACAGCTTTTGAATGAGCTTTTAAATTTAGTCGCAAGTTATCCTAAACCCAGTAAAAATTCCCTCCTGGATTCTTAATTTGAAGAACCAGGAGGGAATTTTCAGTTCGTATCCCAAAGCTTTAGGAAGCTAAGGCAACTTCAACCATTTCCTGCAATTCGCCCTTTTGATACAGTTCAATCAGAATGTCTGAGCCGCCAACAAACTGACCATCAACGTAAACTTGGGGAATGGTAGGCCAATTAGAATATTCCTTAATTCCCTGCCGGATTTCCCAGTCGTCCAAAATATCAATCGTGTGGTAGGGTACGCCCAAAGTATTCAGAATTTGTACCACATTGTTAGAAAAACCACACTGGGGCATCAGCTTATTGCCCTTCATAAAGACCACAATCTTATGCTCTTTGAGCAAGCTGTCAATCCGCTCTTTTAGTTCTGGCGTCATAGTTCTGCTTGGAATGCCTCTATTTTCTAGTGTAATGCCAGTGCGCGAGAACGCAATTTTTATTCAGGTTCAACCTCGCTTGGTAGCAGCCTCCCAATCTTGGGGAGTATAGGTTTTCAGTGCTAGAGCATGAATCGCTTCTGTAGCCATCGCTTGCTGCACTGCACCGTAAACCAGTTGGTGCTGTTGTACAAGCCTTTTGCCTTCAAACTGCGACGAAACCACTGTCACTTGGTAATGGTCGCCACCGCCAGTCAGATCCTGAACTTGAATCTGGGCATCTGGCATTTTGGCTTTGATCATCGCCTCTACCTGATCTGGGCTAACCATTTAAACTCCCGTATCACTTCAAGTTGCTAATTCTAATCTACCGTTTAGGTGCAGAGGAAGATGAATTGGAGCGATCGCTCGAAGAATTAGCCGGTGCGGAATCAGGAGAATCGATAAATCCAATTTCTAGCAACTGCTGATAAGCTTTCTTGCCGAGATCCCGTGTCGGCTGCTGACTGCGAACAATCTGTATTAACAAAGGTACTGCCAAATCTGGCTGATTTTGCGCGCGATGTACCAGCGCTAGCTGATAAGTTGCCCGATCTCGAAGTTGAGCAGCTTCTACAGCCTTGCGGCGTTGGCTCTCGTAAACTCGATTATCAATTCCCGAAAAACTAGAACCCAGTTGTTGATAGAAATTTGACAACTGGTTAAAAACCTGACGAGCCTCTTGGAGCTTCTTGGCGGCTAGAGTATAGTTTTGCGAAGATACAGCACTATCTGCCTCACTCAGCAAACGGTTCCCTCCTGCCATACTTAATAAGCCACTGTCCGGATCGATCGGGCGCAGATTGTTGGGATCGGTTAAGTCTGGTTGTGTTTGACTGGTGTCTTCTGGTAAAGCAGGCATTTGGTTCTGAGCCTGCACGGGTTGTAGCAGAGCCAAAGACACTGTCAAAGGTAGGCCAGCAAGGCAGGTAAAACCGAGGCGTCGAGCAGTTCCAGAAGATACCATAAAATAACCCTATTGGGGGGCTGAAAACAGAACGATGACAAACTTTGGGTATCTTAACATTGTCGGACTCACCAAGTTTAAGACCAGCCGCTGATAAATTCCCAAAGTCATGCCCTGTTTAGATTGACAAAACTATAAAAAAGTTTCCGAATATTCTTTAATAATATAAAAAATAAGGGTGGAGATTTTACGCGCAAAAGCTCAAATATCCCTAGAGCAATTCCATCTAATCTGATAAAGGACTGCGAATTTGGGCGGAGTCAAGGATTTCAATTGGATTTGTAGCCTTGTCCCGTCAACTTGCATCTTGTCCCTGCTGGTTGAAACCACCGTCACCCGTTCATCTGGCGCTAGGAGTTCCGCTAAGGGTCGATCCGCTATTTTTAGCTTAAATGGAGATGAGCGGGCGATCGCGCGATCGGCGTCAGTCCGTAGCGATTTCCCAGCACCTCAATATCTTGTACACGAACAGGATATTGAACGTGTCAATTCAGCGATAGCGATCGCATCTTCTATTATCTTGTTGCTGCGGCTTGCTCAAGAAGAAGCGAATCTTTCCCTTAAAATTAACCATAAATTATCTGAACTAATTCGTGTGGCTTAACTCGGAAGCCAGCCACTAAGGACTATCAAGCAGTTATTTGAAGCGGCAGAAGAACAAGAGAAATAGGAAACGATTAGGCAAAGGCAAGAAGCCGAAGTAAGACACATCAAAGCGTTAGAGACGTTAGCCAAACGGGAAGCCGATGCTGAGAAAGATGTCGAACGGCTGCTAGGAAATTCTTAGGCGCAAGCTTATGATGAGGCGGTGAAGTTACTTTTGAACCTCCAAGATTTAGCACTCAATAAAAACCAAAAGCTAGCTTTTCGGACACGCCTAAACCAAATTCACGAGCAATTACAGTAGACGCCCTGCTTTTATAAAACGTTTAAATAATGTAGGTTTATATCAAACCTACATCTTGCTTCCAATCGGTCAGTGCCAGGAATAGCAGCAATTTCGCAGTTGAACTGGCGTCAAGATGACAACGTCTTTTCAAGGCAAACGCTACCCTTAAGCCCTATGCGGATTGCTTCTATTTCCGACCAACCCATTCATGAAATCCCCTTTATTACCGCTGCTGCGGCAGGTCATCTCCAGGTGGTTGAGCAAGTTTTACCGATTTTATCGGCAGAAGCTGACTCACTTCCACCTGGCTTAGACGCCATCATCATCGCTAGCGATTTACAGGGTATCAATCCCACAGATGGACGCCTTCTCGGTCATCGTGTTGCGGAAGAATTAGAAACTTTAGCGCACCTGGGACGGATTCCATCACCACAGAAAACAGGCATTATCTTGGCAGGCGATCTTTACGCACGAAGCGATAAACGTGGGGGTGAGGGAGATGTCCGCGAAGTCTGGCAATCTTTCAGTCATCGTTTTCGCTGGGTTGCTGGAGTTGCAGGAAACCATGACATCTTGGGAAACACGCCAGAGGAAATTCAAACCTTTAAAAAGGGGCGAGGTATCCGCTATTTAGATGGTGAAATCGCTGTGGTTGATGGATTTCGCATCGCAGGCATCTCAGGGATTATCGGTAAACCGACTAAACTTTGGCGTCGTTCAGAAAAGGATTTTCATCAAGCTATTCGCCAACTGCTCAAGGAATTACCAGATATCCTAATTTTGCACGAAGGCCCCAACGATCCAGACGCGAAACTTATCGGAAATCAGTCAATTCGCGCTGAACTTGCCACAGCGAACGAGTTGTTAGTCATTTGCGGTCACTCCCATTGGAAGGTGCCGATGACTACTTTATTCCCAGGAGTCCAAGTTCTCAATGTAGACAGCCGCGTTGTTGTCCTCACGGTGGCAAAGTCGGGGTAATTTGCTGTAAACCTTTTTTAAGGGCAAAGGGGATAAATCATCAACGGAAAAATCGGCTTTCTCCCATTCCTCCAGGTTCCCACTCCTTTATCCTCTAAAAAACCTACCCTTGTGAGGGGGTTAGGTGTGCTTTATATAGGAAGTATCGATCCTAATAGGGTAGAAAACGAGCGTTCGTTTAAAGTCTAATTGTCATGAGGGTCTAGATTTTAGATAAAAATAAGTTATTGAGTCAAAAGTTTGCTTTCCTCCAGCAGCTAGAAATTCGACAAACACGGGCGTCAGCATTCATGAAGAAGGGGAAGGGGTCGTGGAGTGGATAGAACCGCTAAAAAAAGCGCACCAGACACACCTATTGAAGGCATCGTTTGGGCAGGGGCAAGATAGTTTGAGTATCAAACCTGGAGACTCGTCATGGCCTTTTTGGCTGGCTGTGCCACTCTACCCATACAGTCGGCGGCGGACACTCCGCAAAGAAGTCGTGAAGGACACGATCTGGACTTTTGACCAGATGCAGGGCATCCTCTACACTGTTGTACCGATTCGCATGACCGTCGTTAAGCTCTCTGAAGGGGGTCTTCTGGTCTATGCTCCAGTCGCGCCGACCAAAGAGTGCATCCGGCTGGTTCAGGAGTTAGAGGCGAAATACGGCGATGTTAAGTACATCATCCTGCCAACCGCTTCTGGCTTAGAACACAAGGTTTTCGTGGGGCCGTTCGCTAGATGCTTTCCTTTGGCACAGGTGTTTGTGACTGAGAACCAATGGAGCTTTCCAGTGAATCTGCCGCTGAGTTGGCTTGGTTTCCCTAGCAAACGCACTCACGTACTTCCGGAGAATAGCAAGGATGCGCCCTTTGCTGAGGACTTTAATTATGCGGTGCTGAGCATCGACTTGGGGCGAGGGTCGTTTGAAGAAGTTGCTTTATTGCACAAGCGATCGCGCACGCTGCTGCTGACAGATTCGGTACTTTCGGTGCCAGAGTCTCCGCCAGAGATTGTCCAAGTTGACCCATATCCCTTGCTGTTCCACGCCAGAGATAGCGCCTTGGAACGGGTTGAAGATACTGAGGAGAATCGTCGCAAGGGATGGCAGCGCATTACGCTGTTTGCTTTGTATCTACGTCCCAGTGCCTTGGAAATGAGCGAGCAGGGGCAGGCTTTGCGCGATGCCCTGAAAGCACCGGATCGGTCCAAGAAGGCGTATTTCGGTTGGTTTCCCTTTAAATGGAAGGCTCAGTGGCAGCAGTCCTTTGAGGCGCTGCGAGGGAGCGGTCGCCCGTTCGTGGCACCAATTCTGCAATCGTTCATTTTCACCCAAGATCCTCAGGCAGTCCTTGATTGGGCGGACGAGGTGGGAAGCTGGAACTTCCAGCGAATTATTCCCTGCCACTTTGATGCGCCGATTGAGGCAACTCCCGATCAGTTCCGGCGGGCGTTCACCTTCCTGAAGAAGAAGTCTTCTATCGGTGAGGGTTTCTTAGGGGGTGGAAGTCAGCCTTTGCCGGAGGAAGACTTTGAATTTATCAGGGAACTCGAAGAAAATTTGACTAAGCGTGGCATCACATCGCCACCGAAAGAAAAGGTATGAGACAGTGATTTTTGTAATTAGGTTCTTAGCCTGAATATACTTCAATCACTATACCCCCAACCCTTCCTTCGTCAGCTCTGCATTTGATTCCATCTATATAGCAGAAGTGGCTTTTGTATTCTTCTTCGTCGTTGCTGTCTGCATAATATGCGATGTATCCACCTGACATGGAACTATTGTAAAAATGCAGTTTTCTGCCATTAATATCTGTCGCTTTACTGCGACAGTCACTACAAATGTATTCCGGGTATCTAAGAGAAGGAGTTACCTCAGCATGGCAAATGGGACAGGTTTGTGTGGTCATGCTCAAAACTATTTCTATACCTGTATGACTATAGCCTCAACTTAATCAAAACAACTGCTCAATAAGACAGGCAGGAACATGTTGATTAAGTATGGCTGTAGGATTAATTACCCTGACTAAAACAGGAGCGATCGCTTCCCGTGCTGTTTCGGTTTTGGAAAAGTGGATTTAGAGGGGAAGAACGCGATCGCTCTGAGCAATCTAGTTAATCTGAAGAATACTGGGCAAGTAAGTCTTGTGCCATTTTTCGATGTTTCTCAACTAAGTAAGGAGGAGTGAGAAACCGCACATTGCCCATAAAACGACAAGCCCAGTAACAGAATTCATTGAGCGAGCGCTGAGGCAATTCTATGCTGTACTCTAAATACTCTGGTTTCCCATCCTTCGCCTTTGACCCCAGAGTAATGTTTTGTCTGGGATGACGTTTCTCACCTTCCTGAATAAACGCCATTGCCTCTCGGAAAAACCGAACAGTCACTTTTACAAAGAGTAACTGACCTTGACGCTCTAGTTGCTGCTCTTGCCTTGTTCCTAAATAGATTCCCCACCCTGTTTCCAGTAGTTGATGGGCTATCTGCAAACTTTGCAACTGGTATTGTTTGCCTCGACCCAAAGCCTCTATCAGTTTAAAGTACTCGCTAAAGCGATCGAGTCTAGACAGTGCCAAGTGCCCAGTCTGGTAATGTTCGTGCAGCAGATACCAAGCAACATCTGAATATACAAGTTGCAGAGGATAAACCCGTATGAGGTGCATACCCTCACTCTGATTCTGATAAGGATTACGACAACGATAAATCTCAATTACTTGCCCTTTTACAATTGCAGTTTCTAATTCCTCTAACAACTCGAATAATGAGCCTCGGTACTTACTTTGAGACATCATCTCTTCGGGATCGGTATAGATGATTGCTCGATTAATCTGGGTTCGTACTGGATAAAATATGTTCTCGCGCAATCCCAAACCCCGTAGTCGTCGCTCTAAGGCTTGATATACCTTGCTAACTTGCGGATCTTGTTGATACTTCGCCTGAGAATACAGCGCATTCACTGCAACCTGTAGCTCCTCTCGGCTCATTGCACCCGTGCCCAAATAGTATCCCCACCGATAAATGGATTGATCGAGAATACCGTAGCGACGTAGAACCTTTAGATCCTTACGGATGGTGTGTTCTGTATAGAGAGGTAGGTCGATTCCAACCTCTTGTGCAACGTCCCGAAGACGGGCTAAAACCTCTCGTGAGGCATTGTGATGTTTTCCAGAGTTGCCATCTGGCGAGTCAACGTACCCTACACCAGGGTACTTTACCAGTGTGGCAACTAGCAGCATCAGCCGCTCAAAGGCATGGCAGTCGGAATAAGAATGAATTGAGGCTCGGCTCATCTTATGCTGTCAAACAATAGAAAGTATTTTACCGAAATAAATTAATAACCTTGAAAGCCAGATAGCATCTGCCTTTCTGCAAAATTATTACTTTTAACCTCAGTATCATGAATTTATAGAAACCAGCAGAACTCCCGATCTAAGATGCTTTCTAGATTGTCGATTTCACATTAGGAATATTCCTCATATGCAGCATTGCCCCGACTGTCAACATACACTTCCCAACCGTGAAGACCTTTTCTACTGTCCAAAGTGCCTGACTCCACTACGATGTAAGAACTGCAAGGCACCATTGGAACTTGGTGCGGTGGGTTGTGTTGCATGTGGTACGCCTATCGGTGAAGCCGGAGTCGCTTCAAACACTTGTACTCAAACTCCTCTTAATAAGGGCATTCAGGATGTTCCTCTTAACACCTTGAAGTTTGTTGAAAAGAGTAAAGGTCATTCATGCTCGTTTGAGGCTTCGTTAACGAATGAGATGGGAACTAGCTTAGGTGGTACTGCGCTAGCCGCAATTATCGGACGCACTTCAAACGGTATTCCTAGGAATGGTCACGCTAAAGGGCAAAACATCTATTCAGACGAAACCCAGCAACTCTCTTTGTTTGACTTGAATCAGAACCAGGATGAGATTGTAGTGAATGCCCCAATTCAACATACTCTTCCTCCTGCCGAATCCAGAGTAGATGCAGAAAAATTGCGGGACATCTTTCGCTATAACGGAGAGCAACTGCGTCTCAAGGAAACTCGGCTAAAAGCTAACAATAAACTAGATGCATCACGGCGTCTAGTTTACCTGTTCTTGTACGCCCATGAACTAGAAGGACGGCATGAAATTCCGCGCACAGTCCTTAATGAGGAACTCAAAAAAGCTGGATACTACGCTACCAACGTAGTTACCTGGATTAGCAAGAGCTCCGATCTTTTTCGGGAAGAAGATAGAGTAGGATTGCAAAAATCGGGTCGCGAGGAAGCGCAGAAAGTTCTTGCAGAAATCCTTGATCCTAATATTCAAAGCAAATGGAGCTTGAATACAGGTGGAGGGACACGAGGAGCAAAATCTAACGGTCAAGGAGATGAGAGCGCAGACAGTTCTCCCAAAAATGGTAGTCGGAAAAGTAATAGCTTTTCTCAAACTGTAGAGTCATGGGTTACTGCATGGAAAACTCTCTCCTTGAATATTGACGGATTTGCAGCTATCAAAGACCGCTCGACTTCAGAGAAAGGAATCTTTGCTTTGTGGGCTGTGGGCAAGGCAACTAGTGAGCCTGAACAGGTAGCCTCCAGCTATATGATCGCCCAGTTTTTGTACCTTACATTTGGTATCAAAGTAAGTGAGCGCAATCTCGGTCGGAGCCTAGGAGAGATTGCTGGACAGGGTGCTTTAATCAAAGTTCAAGGTGGATTTAAGCTACTTTCACCTGGCATTGCTGAAGCGGAAAAGATGGCAGGATTTGCACCGAACATCTCACAGACCACGAATTTACCTCAAGATTCTGAAAATTCGCCGTGATGAAATTAACAAGTTACTAACTTATCCAAGAACTTTTGGGAGATTAGCTCGCTGTGCAGTTACAAGACATTGTAAGCAGTATCACGGACTTTAGCGTATGGTCTCACGCTCAGAAAATCTGCTTTTTTGCTTGGTATATACACTCCTATCGCAATCAGGAGCGCTTTAACCAAGCCGACCTTAGAGCTTGCTATGACGAGCTTTATCTGGATAAGCCGTCTAATGTTAGCCCATATCTCGCACAGTTACGAGATAGAAAGCCCAAGGAGGTTGTTCAAGATAAGCGGGGTTATTATTTAGTTCGGCAAGTCAGAGAAAAATTTGAACTGGAGTATGGTCAACGCCAAACTGCCATTCAAGTTGAGCAGCTTTTGCTAGACTTGCCTGACAAAGTATCCGATCTGGCGGAACAAGTTTTTCTTCAGGAAGCGATTGCTTGTTTTCGCTGTGGAGCTTTCCGTGCAGCAATCGTCATGTCTTGGAATTTAGCGTTTGATCACTTATGTAATTATGTGCTGAAGTTGCACCTGACAGCTTTCAATATGCAACTTCCAATCAAATATCCAAAGCGCCACATTACACCGATAGCAACGAGAGATGACTTCAGCGAATTGAAGGAGTTTGATGTGATTGAGATTTGTAAATCTGCAAAAATTATTTCTGGCAACCTTCAGAAAATATTGCAGGAAAAGTTAAGACGTCGTAATATGGCTGCTCATCCCTCAAGCGAAGTGATTTCACAGCTTCAAGCTGAGGATTTCATAAGCGATTTAGTTAATAATGTAGTACTCAAATTGGTTTAGTCCTTTTGCTACAGAAAATCGAGCGGTGCGATCGCTCCCGCAGCTATTTCAGTAAGCTGTAACCCACTTCAGCAAAGTATTGTGGAACTTGGTTTCCGATGCCGTTGGCACGACCAAAGAGCGATCGCTATCATATTCACGCATCAGCATTCTGAAGTCCAGGGACTTTTCGATAGATGGAGGCAATATCGCAGCGAAAATCGATACTTGCAAAGTAAACTTCATCTCCTTGGCGGTAGATTTGAGAAACCCAATTGCCTGAATCGGAAAGGCGAAAACACTCGACACTCATCTGAGATTGATGAATTAACACATATTCTCGTAAAGATGGCGACGTTTGATAGTCAGCAAATTTCTCTCCTCTATCAAAAGCTGCTGTTGAGGGAGATAGCACTTCAATGACCAAGATGGGATAGAGGATGAAGTCATCTGTAGAGTTTGTATCCCGCTCATCGCAAGTTACTGCAACATCGGGATAGTAATAGCAGTCTGCTGACTCAAGCCTGACTTTAATATCTGAAGAAAGAACAATGCAGGGGGCGTGTTCAAGGTGATTATTGAACAAAGTAACTAAGTTGCCAGCAATAATAATATGAGGCTTCTTTGCCCCTACCATTGCATAAACTTGCCCTCGCCTATACTCATGTTTGATAGGACTGACTCGCTCTCCCTCTAGGTAATCTTCTTTGGAAATGTAGAAGTTTTTGCTAATAGTCATTGGGTAGTTTTTCAAAACGAGTGGCTATTTCGGCAATCTGTAACCAACTTTAACAAAGCATTGCCGAACTTGGCTTCAGATTCAGTTGACACAACAAAATAGCGATCGCTCTTTTGTTACTGACGGTTGTATACCCGGAAACACACCTTATTCATCCTGTACTCCCCTAGATAGAGAAAGGGAAAGTAACGACCGTAGAACTTGTTAAAGTAGTGATACTGTGGGGTCTTAATGCAGTCGTTTTTAAAGCGATCGCTACTCGCGCAACATTCCAACCCCCCTGCAATTTAACGCTAGGCTCAGATGCGCTACTTGTGGATCAACAGCAACTCAAAGCCCTCAAACAGGAATTAGCATGGGCTGGGTTGCTAGTTTCCGAGCAATTCTAAAAACAAAAATTATAAATTGACATAACCGCAAGAATGTAGAGAAGGATGAAAGTGGTGTCTACCTCCAGGTATGTCAGCCAGACAATCCATTGATAGTTGATATAACAATGATTCCCGATAACGAAGCTGACCGACTCGCCGCCGTGCGTCGCTACGACATTCTTGACACACCTCCAGATGGAGCCTTCGACCGAATTACAGCTCTAGCTGCCCGGTTTTTTAATGTCCCGATTTCCATTATTAGCATCGTTGACCACGACCGGATCTGGTTTAAATCCCATCATGGGCTAGAAGTTCAGCAAATTGGACGCGAACCCGGACTGTGTGCCAGTGCGATTTTGCAAGAAGACGTTTACACCGTTCTGGATGCCAAAGTAGACCCCCGCACGTTTGTAAATTCCTTAGTAGCTGGGGAATTTGGACTTCGCTTTTACGCGGCGGCTCCCTTGCAGACACGCGATGGTTTCAACTTAGGCACTATTTGTGTAATCGACTCTCAACCCCGTCAAGTGACCGAAGCAGAAAAGGCAACTCTCAAAGACTTAGCCGCCATCGTCATTGATGAATTGGAACTGCGACTCTCCGCTCAGAAAGCCGTACAAGCTGAAGTCGCTCTACGGATGGCAGCACTGGAAGCAACGCGATCTAAAAGCGAATTTCTGGCGATGATGAGCCATGAAATCCGCACTCCGATGAACGGAGTCATTGGGATGGCAAGCTTGCTATTGGATACAGAACTAACGTTCCAGCAACGAAAGTTTGTCGAGATTATCAGTAGCAGTGGCGATTCCTTACTGAAAATTATTAATGACATTCTCGACTTTTCAAAAATCGAGTCTGGCAAGCTGGAATTAGAAGAACAACCTTTAAACTTGTTAGATTGCATTGAAGCTGCCTTAGATTTACTCGCTCCCCATGCTTTTGAAAAAGGCTTAGAACTTGCTTACCGAATTGAGACAGGAACACCTAGCATCGTGCTAGGAGATGAAATCAGACTGCGCCAAATTCTGGTGAACTTGCTAAGTAATGCAATTAAATTTACTTCGGCTGGAGAAGTCGTGGTTTCTGTAACAGCAACAGAAGTAATGGTTAATCAGGAGTCAGCAATTAGTCACCGGCAAGAAAACCAATCATCCATTGCCCCTGATTCATTCCCTAAAACCTATTACGAAATCCAATTTTCCGTCAAAGATACCGGAATTGGGATTCCTTCAGACCGAATCAATCGTTTATTTAAGTCGTTTAGCCAGGTTGATGCCTCTACCGCCCGTCAATATGGGGGAACCGGCTTGGGACTGGTGATTAGCAAACGCTTGAGTGAAATGATGGCGGGTCAGATGTGGGTTGAAAGCGAAGTGGGACGCGGCTCCACCTTTTATTTCACGATCGTCGTCCGAGATTTTCCTGGCTGTCCACTTGTTGAACTCGATGCTGTCCAGCCGCAGTTAGCTGGAAAACGGCTATTAATTGTGGATGCCAACGTTACTAGCCGCCAGATTTTGATTTTGCAAACGCAATCTTGGGGAATGATGCCGAAGGCAACTGAATCGGGTGCCCAGGCGTTAAACTGGCTTCGGCAAGGAGAGCGTTTTGATATGGTGATTCTCGATAGGCAAATTTTAGGGATGGACGCCTTGAGCCTAGCGACAGAAATTCGCTCCTTACCGAACGCTCAAGCATTACCCGTGGTGATGTTGACAACGTTTGGCAAGGAACCGGGGGGGAAACAGTTAGATCGAGTAAAATTTGCAACCTTCCTGAATAAGCCGATTAAACAATCTCAGCTTTACAATACCTTGAGCGATCTGTTGGTACGAGAGCCGATCAAGGTGCATCGCGCACCCTTTACTTTCCCTGAGTTTCAGCTCCCCTTTGCCGAAAGTCTTCCCCTCCGAATTCTTGTCGCCGAAGATAATCGGGTGAACCAGAAGGTTGCTTTGCACATACTTCAACAGTTGGGATATCGAGCCGATGTTGTTAACAATGGGTTAGAAGTGCTGGAATCTTTGCGGGGTCAACCCTACGATCTGCTGCTGCTGGATGTGCAGATGCCAGAAATGGACGGTTTAGAGACGAGTCGTAACATCTGCCAAAAAGAATTGGCAACCGATGGGAGCGCAAAACCTTGGATTATTGCCATGACGGCGAATGTCATGCAAGGCGATCGCGAAACGTGTCTGGAAGCTGGCATGGACGACTATATCAGCAAGCCGCTCCGGAAGGAAGAGTTAGTTCAGGCTTTGCTGAGGTACAGGGGCACTGAGGTGCAGGGGTACAAAGGTGCAGGGAAGTCGGGGATTGGGGAAGTCAAAAAAAGAGAGGGCGAAGCCACTACTTCACTGAATACTGAGTGCGGACAGGGTAGCGATGTAACATTATCATTCAGTACTCCTATTGATGCGAAGATCCTGGAAGCATTTGCTAAAACAGTGGGAGGGAAAGCCTCAAATTTATTGACTCAATTGATTCATTGCTATTTAGAAGATGCTCCCAAACTGCTGCAAGCAATGGAGACAGCAGTGAGTAACCAAGATGCGATCGCGCTCAGGCAAGCATCTCATACTTTGAAAGCCAGCAGTGCCGCTCTTGGGGCAGTACAACTGGCTACTTTGTGTAAACAGCTAGAAGCGATGAGCCGGACTGGAGAAATTGCGGGTGCATCCAAAATTGTTGTACAGATTGAAACAGAGTATGAAAAAGTGAAAACGGCTTTGCAGATGGAAGCACAATCAAGTCAGCAATGAATATTACTTGCACCGAACCAGATTCCTACCTCGTCCTGATTGTTGACGATGACAAATTCACACGGATGCAGCTGCGCGCCATGATTGAACACGAAGGCTACACAGTGGCAGAGGCAAGTGATGGAGAGGAAGGCTTAGCTGCTTACATCAGCCTACATCCAGATATTGTGTTGCTAGATGCGTTGATGCCGATTCTGGATGGCTTTAGTTGTTGTCGCCAGTTAAAATCACTTCCTCAAGGCGATCGCACACCTGTTTTAATCATTACCAGTCTTGATGACCGAGAATCTGTCAATCAGGCGTTTGAGGCAGGTGCTACCGATTACGTGACTAAGCCGGTTCACTGGGCAGTGCTGCGCCAACGGATGCGTCGTCTCCTCCAAGCGAGTCGAGCAGCGGAAGAATTACGGCAGCAAAATCAGCGACAACGGCTAATGGGAGCGATGCTGGAGCGCATCCGCCAATCTCTGAATCTAGAAGAAATTCTCAATACTACAGCCAGCGAGGTGCGGCAATTTCTTCAGACCGATAGAGTGGTAATTTATCGCTTCAATCCAGATTGGAGTGGCATGGTGGAGGTGGAATCTGTAGATGAGCGCTGGACTCCTATCTTAGGGAAAACCATTGTAGATCCATGCTTTGCCGAAAACTATGTCAAGCCTTACAAACACGGACGTATCCGAGCTACGGAGGATATTTACAACGCTGGCTTGAAACAGTGTTACATCGATTTAATGTCTCAGTTTCAAGTCAAAGCTAATTTGGTGGTGCCCATCCTGCAAAACAGGTCTGAGGATAGGGAACCGGGGAGCCGGGAGGAATCTTCGCTCAGTCCCCAAATAGCCCCTAGCACGGATAGCACTCAGTTATGGGGGCTGTTGATTGCTCATCACTGTTCGCAACCTCGGCACTGGCAACCGTGGGAGATTGATTTTCTCAGTTCGTTGGCAATTCAGGTAGCGATCGCGATTCAACAATCTGAACTTTACCAACAGGTGCAGCGGCTCAACACAAACCTCGAACACCAGGTACAGGAACGCACCAGCCAGTTGCAGCAAGCTCTCAAATTTGAAGCGATGCTCAAACGAATTACTGATAAAGTGCGTGACAGCCTTGATGAGAGCCAAATTTTGCAAACAGCCGTGCAAGAATTAGCACAAGTGCTGGGAGTTACATACTGCGATACGGCGTTATATGACATTAATGGGGCTACTTCCACGGTTTGCTATGAGTACACGCTTTCCATGCCTTCATCTGAGGGAAGCGAAATCCAAATGGCAAGTAATCCGGCGATTTACTCCCAACTATTGCAAGGAAAGCATTTACAATTTTGCAAAATAGGCCCTAACCCAATTCAGCCGGTTTCCGGTGAATTTTCAGTTTTGGCTTGTCCGATTTTTGATGACCAAGGGGTTTTGGGCGATCTGTGGTTATTAAACGATCGGGAATATATTTTTAACGAACTAGAGATTCGCTTATTACAGCAGGTTGCTAATCAATGCGCGATCGCAATTCGCCAAGCCCGACTTTACCAAGCTTCACTGGCTCAAGTTGAGGAATTAGAAAAACTCAATTTTCTCAAAGATGATTTTTTGAGTACGGTTTCTCATGAGTTACGCACCCCCGTATCCAACATGAAAATGGCAATTCAGATGTTGGAAGTGATTATGGAAGAAACCTGCAATTGGCGGGATGAAATCGCTAATAAAAGTGCGGAGAGACACCCAGGTTATTGCTATTTTGAGCTGTTAAATAATGAGTGTGACCGAGAGATTAATCTGATTAACGATCTACTCCACTTACAGCAACTCAATGCAGAGGCGCATCCTTTAGAAAAAACAGCGATTCATCTACAAGACTGGATTCCCCATATCGTAGAACCTTTTGAACAGCGAACCCACAAACACAAGCAAATCTTACAAGTAGAGATTCCCGAAGAACTGCCGATTCTAATCTCCGATCCATTCTGTTTAGCACGCATCCTCACCGAGCTGCTGAATAATGCTTGTAAATATACTCCGCAAGGAGAAAAAATTAAGGTAGCTGTCCATGCTAAATCAGAAAAGCTTCAGCTCGAAGTGACTAATTCTGGAATCGAAATTCCTACAGATGAAATTCCCCGAATCTTTGATAAGTTCTACCGCATTCCAAGTAATGACCCGTGGAAGCATGGCGGAACTGGTCTAGGACTGGCATTGGTTCAAAAAATGGTAGCTTATTTAGGAGGAACAATTAAAGTGGAAAGCGAATCTAAAATCACCTGTTTTTTAGTTGAACTACCGATTTTTTGATTTTAGTAAAACTTGTTAGCAGACAATAAAGTAATTTGCAATAATTGTCAAGAAATCTAAAAATTTCATTGGGATTAAAAATACAATATTGATAAAACAGAAAGGAAGAATCAAGAGAAACTATGATGTTACAAAAAGAATAGAATTGCTATAGAGAATAAAAATAAAAAATTAAAACTTAGCTGTTTACCAATGAGCAATGACCAATCTGCGGCTAGTGTGCCAGAAGAAAGCGTCGGTCGTATTTTACAGCGGGGGGGTGAAGAACTGGCATTGGAGAAAGTGAGCGATCGCTTCACGGTCCGCCCCGCTACCTCCGACGCTGCATCTGAGGAGTTCGCGCAAACCATTCCCGCCCAAGCACACCAGGAAATCCCCGGTAGAAGCGGGATGACTCCTCCCCTACAAGAATTTATTGTTGACCCATCCCAACGGGACGAAGCCATGCAGGCGGCAAGAGAATCTGAGGACGTCGCCTTTGCCAGTCATGTCTATAAACTTAAAGAGAATCCGCAAACGTTAGTTTACCTAACGGATCAGGTGACTATTCAGTTTGCCCCATCGGTGGATGAAGAAACCCAAAGAGCGATCGCATCATTATTTGGCTTACAATTGCTGCGACCCGTTAGCGGTATTCCCAACACCTTCGTCTTCGAGGTCAGTCCGCAAGCACGGGAAAATCCCATTAAAATTGCCAACCGCTTAATGGGGCGACAAGAGGTACTTACCGCCGAACCCAATATCGTTGTTCGACAAGAAAAGCACTACCGACCCAAAGATTCCCTCTATCCCAAGCAATGGTATCTCAACAACCTTGGCGGATCTCAGATAGCAGCCGGTTCTCACATTTCGGTTGAGAAAGCCTGGGATATCACCAAAGGCATCCGTTCCATCGTTGTCGCAGTGGCAGATGATGGCTTCGACCTCAACCACCCAGATTTTCAGGGAACCGGCAAAATTGTTGCTCCTAAAGACTTCAAAGAACAAGACTTCTTGCCGCTACCTGGAGACGACAATGAAAACCACGGAACCGCCTGTGCTGGGGTTGCAGTCGCAGAAGAAACCGGCACCGGCATTGTGGGAGTTGCCCCAGGCTGTGCCCTGATGCCCCTCCGCACCACCGGCTATCTGGATGACGAAACCATCGAACAACTCTTTGACTGGGCTACCAACAACGGTGCTGCGGTCATTTCCTGTAGCTGGGGGCCAGCAGCCGTCTACTTTCCCCTGTCTCTGCGGCAACGCGCCGCCCTAACTCGTGCCGCGACCCAAGGACGAGACGGTAAAGGCTGCGTCATCGTCTTTGCTGCCGGGAATGCAAATCGTCCCATCAGTGGCACGATTAACGAGCAGGGATGGCCTAATAACCTGCTAAAAGGCCCTACCCAGTGGCTAGGCGGTTTCACCGTTCATCCAGATGCGATCGCAGTTTCTGCTTGTACCAGCCTCAACAAAAAATCTGCCTACAGTAACTGGGGAACCAACGTCTCTGTCTGTGCCCCCAGCAACAATGCCCCGCCGGGAATGTGGTTTGAACAAACCGGCTATGTCAGTACCGTCCCCGAAGTCAGAGCATTGCTGCCTGGATTGGGCATCTTTACCACTGACCGACTCGGAGCCGCTGGCTACGACAGCAGCAACTTCACCAGTGACTTTGGCGGCACCTCTAGTGCTTGTCCCGTGGTCGCAGGCGTTGCTGCCCTCATTCTGTCAGCTAATCCCGATTTAACTGCAACAGAAGTTAGGCAAATTCTGCAACAAACCGCTGACAAAGTCGTTGACCCCGACCCCGACCCCCAATTGACTTTTCGATTAGGCAGTTACGATGCAAACGGTTTCTCGCAGTGGTTCGGCTATGGCAAAGTCAACGCTTTTAAAGCTGTTCAAGCTGCCCAGCAGCAGCGCGTCCAACCCTCCCAAGCCTCCCAAGCCTTGCACGGACGCAATGACAACCTCGTCCCCATTCCCGACTACAACTCCCAAGGCGTTACCAGCGCAATTAACGTAACTTACGCCAGTCCTTTACGAGATATCCAAGTCAGCGTCAACATTCAACACCAGTTTTTGGGGGATATCGAAGTTAGCGTGAGGAGTCCTAACGGAATTACGGTGCTGTTGCAAGGTCGCACTCTGGGTTCTACAACTCAATTGCAAGCCACCTACACGCTGCAAAATACACCCGCACTCCAGCAACTTCTCAACAAACCCGTAGCAGGCATCTGGCAGTTGTGGGTCGTGGATTATGCCCAGATGGATACAGGAACTTTGAACAGCTGGGAATTAACCTTGGGCATCTGAGTAGGGGCACTGCTGTGCCCCTACTCAGTCTTTTATCGGCAATCAGAGTATATTGCTGGATATATAGAAATAGCGGTAATGGTCGTGAGTAATGAGCCGTCTCCCATTACTGATTCCCTAAAAGCTCTTGTTTGCGAATGAATGAGAATTTCTATAGAAAGGTTAAAACGATGACTGAGCGCCCGATACTTCATTTAAAGGGGGAGCAGTAGAGAGCGTATCCGCCTCTTCTACTTCGCATCCATCTATCTGTTTAAGCACCGCTTCTAAATCGGCGGTTAGTTTTTTCGCACTTTGTTTTGGCGTATTGCTGCAATAATTCGCGACTGAGATCGGCTCACCAATGTTAACTTTTATACCGCAGCCCCAATGCGGCACTGGGCTGCCGTAACGGACGCTAATCGGCACAATTTTGACATCCAATTCTGGTTGGCTAGATTCCACTTGCAAGGCAATGCGCGCCAAACCCGTCTTGAGGGGGTGAACTTGCGTATCCTGGTAGATGCCGCCTTCCGGGAAGATGACCAGCACTTCTCCCTGGCGGAGAACTTCGACGCCATGACGAAAAGTGCCAACTCCCGGATTTCGGGTATCTACTGGGAACCCTCCCATGCGGCTGATAAACCAGCCTTGCCACCCTTTCATTTCATCCGCTGACACCATAAACCGCAGGTCACGACCCGTCACAGGTTGTCCAGCCGCATGAGGCACGACAAACGCATCCCAGCGAGAGCGATGGGTAGGAGCTAGGATTACCGGCCCGGTAGCGGGGATATTTTCTTGTCCGGTGACTTCGGCTTTACCAAAGTAAAAGGGAATGACAAGATATTTTGTCACCTTATAGCCTAAGGAAGCTAGCCAAGGTAAAACACGGGAAGTAATAGGAACTACCTTGACAGGTTTTGGTGTCTCTATCGTTTGTTCAGAGGGGTCGGGCTGAGTCATCACGAATAAAACTTCTCACAGCATCCATAATTCCAGCTTATGTATGATTACGGCATCTGTCTTGTAGTAGAAGGACAGTTCTCATGCTGTCATTAGCAGAGTAAAAGTAAACATAAATAAGAGCAATTTTTTTGTTTTGCCTTTTGCCTTTTTACTTTTGACTTTTTAAGCGCCGTTGGGCAAACCAAGATTGCAGATGTTGGCGGCAGGCAGACTCTAAGATACCACTTATGACCGGCAAGCGGTGGTTAGAGCAAGCGCTATCTGGAATATTGGCAACGGTACGAATCGCGCCAGTTTTTGGATCGTCCACACTGTAAACGAGAAGTCGCAGACGTGCTAGCGCGATCGCACCAGCGCACATGGGGCAAGGTTCTAAGGTGACGTAGAGCGTGCATTCGTTAAGGTGCCAGTCCTGCATTGCTTGCCCAGCAGCTCTAAGAGCTAAAATTTCGGCGTGGGCAGTCGGGTCTTTGTCACGTTCTTTGCGATTTTCACCCTCTGCAATCAAGTTACCATCTGCACTCACAATTACTGCTCCCACTGGCACTTCCCCAGCATCACCCGCCTTCTCGGCAAGTTCCAGCGCTTGAATCATCCATTGTCGGTGAACTAGGTAAGCAGAGTCCTCAATTTCCGGTGGCGGAATCTCAATAGCCATGCGCTTGTGCCCGTACCGACTATACAAACGAAATTCACCTGTGTTGGCTGATTCTAGCCTTGAACGGTGGGTTGAGCCAGTAGGGGGTCTAATTGTCCGCCTGTATTCAATTGATAGAGGTCATCGCTCCCACCAATGTGCTGCTCATTGATAAAAATCTGCGGCACGCTTCGACGCCCGTTGGCACGTTCAGCCATCTTTGCTCTGGCTGCCTCATCACCATCAATTTTATACTCAGTAAAGTTGACGCCCTTCCACCAGAGCAACATCTTGGCTCTGATACAAAAGGGGCAAGTTTGCCAAGTATAGATTTCAACGTTGGCTTTGTTACGTTCTGGATGACGCCCTAGGATTGGATTAAGAAAGTCAAACATTTTAGGATTTTTAAATTTTCTAGATTTGGATATGTGTTTAGCTGTTGGCATTCAGCAATGCGCCTTCGTTTAATTTACCAAGCCCAGGGCTGAGTACCTCTGTTTAAACTAGATCGTTTTTTCAAACAAGACAACAACTACAATATATTAATAAGTTTAGCAAAATAAAAAATTAATTTTATTAATTAAGTGCTTAAGCAAAATTAATTACATATTCGGTTCCGATTTTTTTTAGCACATTTTTGACATACTTTACTAAACTTTTCCAGTCCCGATAAGCCTCTATCTCTATCCATTC
>NZ_JAMPJZ010000028.1:0-62836 GCF_039961835.1 Trichocoleus sp. ST-U1 | reverse complement strand
TGGTCTTGGCTCAAGAGCCGCATCCGCAAACAACTCGACCAGTTTAATTGTTTGCGAGATGCAATCGAGCATGTCTTATGCTTGTCGTCCTAATTACCTTGGCGATTGCTATATTATGAAGCGATGGATGCTTTAATCAAAGCTGATAATAAGCGACAATTAGAGAATGAACTGCTAATAAAAAGTAGCAACAGGTTAGAGCAAACCAAAAAGGCTCTCTATGGATTGCCCAAAGTTTTGCCGATAAGTGGAACAAACGGGTGAGATTAGAGGCGGCGTTAGCGAGGTGTTTGCTGTATATTAATAAATGTAAATAATAGAGCAAAACTTTAGCACTTCAGCCGTCAATATGTCTAGTAAGCCTCTAGGAAAACCCCGTCCCCTCTGGCAAGTGATTCTTTTATCGATTATTACCCTGATGCTGTATTACGGTTGGTATAAGTGGATAATTCAAGAAGAATTACGTCGCTACAAAGGTTATGGTTGGTCAGGAACTTTATGCTTAGCGCCTTTTGTTTTGGGGATAGCAGTTCCCCAATTGTTGCGTATATTCGATCCTGATGTTCCTGGCTGGTTTGGTTGGTTTTCCTTGCTGGGAATTGCCTGGATTTACATTGTGCAGTTCAGACTCTATAAAACTGTAAACGAACTCTACAGCGAAGCTGGGATGAAAGAACCACTGATTGTCTGGTGGATTTTTGTACCAGGTTTAAATCTAATTGTTGGCTTGAGACAAATTCACTTTTTAAGTGAGTATTGGGCAAGTAAACAAGGGATAAGTGTTAACGATCCGCTTGCTGAGAGTATTCCTTTTCTCTCTGCGAATGCTTAACGCTGTACAAAAGATAAATCTAAAGAGGAAGCTGATACAGCAATCCTATTTTAGGGGTGAGATTCTAGCGCTTCAGATCCCCGACTTCCTGGAGAAGTCGGGTAATCTCGCCGTCACGAATCATTTGGGACGGCTATAAAGGAATCGAGGGGCGATCGCCTGCTTGAAAGCGTTGCCAAGATGTTTTCAAAGCTGAAGGAGCAGGATAATTAGTGTCATAAACAACAATTACATTCGTCAGGTTCCGTCCTGCGGGAAGTAAAATTCTTCCATTATGGGCTAAAGCTTCTGAAGCTCCACCATCCAAATTCATTGCTTCAATACAGCCCATCGCTTTCATAATGTTGGCTTCTTGTTGTAAAGATAGACTAGCAAGAAAAGAAATTAAAAATAACTTTTTTCGATTCGCTGGAAACCCAATCGCAGTCCGATATCCTACACCGAGAACATGAGGATCGGCAAAGCCTTCTGATTGCGGCGAGATAGAAATTTTTCCTTGTTTAATCAGTCTTGGTCCGCAAGTAATCGAAAACCAGTGTTGATCCCAATTCGGCTGTCCTTCTGTTCGAGCAGTAATCATTTCTAATTGATTACCTGCTTTAATCCCCAAGGTAGTCCCATAATTTTCCCAGCGGCTGTATTTCAGAAATCTGCCAGCAGCCACCATGTTACCCATAACCCACTTCTGGTTACTTTTATCAAAAAAGGTGCCATTGGCTACCACAGCAGCCTTCTGACGCGCTACCAACTTGGCAAAAGGTTCATCACCATTGCTCACCGTTGGCCCGTTGGCATAAGTTGCATTATTTGCTAATCCCAGAGTGATGAAAGTTTCGGGGTCAGAGAGGTCAATGGTGGTTTGATAAAAAGACACCCCAGCCAGTGTTTTTTGGGTAACTTGTACGGGTTTTCCTTTAGCAACAGCGGGATTTACGTTGGTTTTGGAAGACGGTTGAGATGGTTTAGAAGTGGTGCTGGTTTTTGGAGTTGGCGAAGGTAAAGGCTCAGGAGAAACGCTACTTATTGGGGTTGGCGTACTACTGGGTAGAGGTTTTTGAGCGACTCCGTTTTGAGACTCCCAGAAAGCGATCGCTTTCTCCCATAACTGACGAACAAGACTAGCAAAATTGGAGCGGTTTTGGGGAATTGAGAAGAATTCGGTTAAAGCTTGAGCAAGTGCCAAACCTACTAAAAATAAAAAAGTGCGCCGCAGCATTTTACGGCAACCATTGGGTTGTTTTCGATCTGGCATAACTTCGCTTACTTCTCGTCTAGCGACTAAATATTGAGCGATGGGAGTAGAGCGATCGCTTTACTCAGTTTTAGCAGAAGCCGCGATTTGCAAAGATTCCTGAAAAATACCTACACTTGTAGCCCCATCAACGATTCAGGCTATTCGAGAGGTGATTGTAGAGTGAATAAGGTATCGGCGAAAGTCATGAAAATGCGTTTGAGTTCGGCTTCCTCAACGCGCTTAACCGCTTGTTTCACACTCACCCACTGTCGCTTTCTAAAGCTAGCTTCGGGCCAAACTTCCAGCACCGTTTTCACCTGCATTAAAAATACCTCAACTTGGCAGGTGCCTCCCCCTTTTTGATACTCGTAAGTCCCCATCAAAGTCGGTAGCACCTGACCGATGATTCCCGCCTCTTCCCAGGCTTCTTTGGCTGCCGAAGTTTGCGGGGTCATAAACGGCTCAATCATTCCTTTAGGAATCACCCAGCGTTTTCCTGTTGAGGAAGTGATCAACAAAACTTCGATTTTTCCGTTTTTGATGCGATAGGGGATGACCGCCGATTGCTGATAACGCTGGGCTGATTTTAGATTCATGGAACTTATCTTTTTTGGCGATGTTTGATAGGGGATTGCTCCTTGGATTTGCTCTTCAAACCAGGCAGATAATGACTGATGATTGAGTGAGATAGCAATCGATTTGAGTTGAGCGATCGCTCTCGCGCATCCGCGCCGCTACGCGAACACCTCCCGCACCAGGAAAGCCCACCGATCCGCAACTTCCTCAATAATCTTAGTTGTTGGCTTCCCAGCCCCATGTCCCGCTTTAGTCTCAATTCTAATTAATACGGGTGCAACACCTGTATGAGCTGCTTGCAAAGCGGCAGCAAACTTGAAACTGTGGGCAGGCACCACCCGATCGTCATGATCCGCTGTTGTAATCATCGTGGCTGGATAAGAGGTCCCAGGTTTGAGGTTGTGCAGTGGCGAATAGGCATAAAGCGCGTTGAACTCCTCCGGGTTTTCCGGAGAACCATAATCCGAAGTCCAAGCCCAGCCAATCGTGAATTTATGGAAGCGCAGCATATCCATCACTCCCACCGCTGGCAACGCCGCACCGAATAAATCCGGGCGCTGAGTCATACACGCACCCACCAACAATCCCCCATTACTGCCGCCGCCGATAGCAAGTTTTTCCGGGGTTGTATAGCCGTTAGCAATTAGCCACTCCGCCGCCGCGATGAAATCATCAAAGACATTTTGCTTATTTAGCTTCGTGCCGCCCTGGTGCCACTCCTCTCCATACTCGCCGCCGCCGCGCAAATTGGGGACGGCATAGACCCCGCCCATCTCCATCCACACCAGATTGCCAACCGAGAAACTAGGCGTCAGGGAGACGTTAAAACCACCGTAGCCATAGAGATAAGTAGGGTTGCTTCCATCTAGTTGCAGCCCTTTTTTGTAGGTGATAAACATGGGCAGATGGGTGCCATCTTTGCTGCGATAAAATATCTGCTTTGTCTTGTAATCATCAGGGTTGAAATCAACTTTCGGTTGACGAAAAATTGTACTTTCACCACTAACCATGTCGTAGCGGTAAATAGTGGCAGGTGTGGTAAAACTGGTGAAGCTATAGAAAGTTTCCGTATCGTAGCGTTTACCGCCAAAACCTCCAGCCGAACCAATTCCCGGTAACTCAACTTCCCGCACAAAGGAGCCGTTCAGCTCAAAGATTTTAATCTGAGTCCGGGCATCTTTTAGATATTCAGTCACAAACTGATTATTGAGTAGACCCACGCCTTCGAGGACTTCTTCCGCCTGCGGGATGATTTCTTGCCATTCCTCCTTACTTACTGGAGAGGAGGGAAGATTGAAGGTATCAATTGCGATCGCGCGACCGCGAGGGGCATCTAAGTCCGTGCGAAACCAGAAGATTGAGCCATCACTATCGATAAAACTATAGCTAGCTTCAAACTCGCTAATGAGTTCAATTACAGGCGCATCTGGATTTGTCAAATCCTTATAAAACACCAAATTCTTAGGGTCGCTTCCTCGCCACACGCTGATAATTAGGTAACGCCCATCTTCGGTGACGCCACCGCTGAAACCCCATTCTTTTTGGTCAGGGCGATCGTAGACGAGGATATCCTCAGATTGTGGCTTACCCAGTCGGTGGTAGAAAAGTTTTTGATAGTAGTTAATATCTTCTAATTTGCTTGTTTCGTTCGGTTCATCGTAGCGGCTATAGAAAAAACCTTGGTTGTCTTTCGTCCAAGACGCGCCAGAGAATTTAATCCACTTGAGATGATCGGAAAGGTCTTCGCCCGTCTCAACATCGCGTACCTTCCATTCTTGCCAATCTGAACCAGAGGTGGATAAACCATACGCCATCAAATTCCCATCTTCGCTAATCGAAATCCCCGACAAAGCAATAGTGCCATCTTCTGAAAGTTTGTTGGGATCTAGCAAAACTTTTGGCTCGCCATCCAGGGACGTTAATGTATAGAGAACGCTTTGATTTTGCAAGCCGTCGTTTTTGAAATAGAAGTAGCGATCGCCTTCTTTAAACGGAAGACTGTATTTTTCGTAGTCCCACAGTTCGGTTAGCCGTTGCTTAATTTTTTCCCGAACCGGAATTTCATTTAAATAGCTAAAAGTAACTTGATTTTGAGCCTCAACCCAAGCTTTGGTTTCATGCGAGTCCGGATCTTCTAGCCAACGGTAATGATCAGATACCTTTGTTCCGTGATAGTCATCAACTTGATCGACTTTTTGGCTAGTTGGATAAGTAAGGGCTTTATCTGGATACTGCATAGGGTTGGACTCTTGGTAACACTGTCCAGTCTAGCGCCAGATTTGGTTGAGAAGAGGGCGATCGCTTCCTTCTCAATCCAGTTTGCACGGGTAATTCTTTGAGCAACCCAGTTTCTGGCAAAAAACTAGAGAGCAAATTACATAAGTGCCAAATTGTGAGAGATAAGTATTCCAGTAGATAATCGCGATCGCGCTGCCCTAATTGAGATTTATGCGTCTCCCAAGAATTGGTCTATTTTTTCTTCCCTGGTTCGCCTTCGGTATCTCAACCCCCTTGCCTGTCTATTTTCCAGGAATATTGGCTACACAAAAGGCGATCGCGCAAACCCCCCATAACCAGAAATTAGACCAAAATCCCGCCGCCAAACCGGCTGTATCAGGCAGCTTTATTGATTACATCGCACAAGAAGCTGAACTCAAAGGGCATCAGGGGAGTGTCAACAGCGCCAGTTTTAGCCCAGATGGCAAGCTAATTGTCACCGCCGGAACTGACGGTACTGCGTGGGTGTGGGATACCTCTGGCAAGGTGGTAGTAGAACTGCGGGGGCATTCGGCTAGTGTCCGGAGTGCCAATTTTAGTCCCGATGGCGATCGCATTGTCACCGCATCGTTTGACGGGACTGCCCGTGTGTGGGATTTGTCGGGCAAACAGCTAGTAGAACTGACTGGACATCAAGGGTATGTTTATAGTGCCAGTTTTAGTCCCGATGGAGAGCGTATCGTCACCGCAGGTGCTGACAAAACTGTTCGCGTGTGGGACACTTCCGGCAAACAGTTGTTAGAAATCAAAGGACATTCAGGTAGTGTTTACAGTGCCAGTTTTAGCCCAGATGGCAAGCGTATCGTCACAGCATCTGCTGACAAAACTACCCGTGTCTGGGATGCGTCTGGCGCAGAGACGCGATTAATCGCGTCTCTGCAAGGGCATACTGACACAGTCTGGAGTGCCAGCTTTAGCCCCGATGGAAAGCGGATTGTTACCGCATCGGATGACAAAACGGCACGAGTGTGGGATTTGTCTGGTAAGCCGTTGGCGGAACTTAAAGGGCATCGGGATAGTGTGTACAGTGCTAGTTTTAGCCCGGATGGACAGCGAATTGTTACCACGTCTCTGGATAGAACCGCCCGTGTCTGGGATGTATCGGGTAAGTTGCTTGCCATGCAGCAAGGACATGAGGGAAGTGTTAACACCGGCAGTTGGAGCCGGGATGGCAAGTTGATTGTTACGGCGTCTAGTGATAGTAGGGCGCGAGTGTGGGATACGAGTAGTAATTTGCTAACTGAGTTGCAAGGGCATCAAGGCACTCTCAGGAGTGGGAGTTTTAGCTCTGATGGTAAGCTGATTGTTACTGCATCTGAAGATGACACCGCTAGGGTCTGGGACTTGTCCGGTAAGCAGATAACTGAACTCAAAGGACATCAGGGCAATGTCACCAGTGCTATTTTTAGCCCAGATGGAAAACTGATTGTTACTGTATCTGATGATAAAACAGCGCGTGTGTGGAATACTTCGGGCAAATTGCTAGCCGAACTTAAAGGTCATCAGGATGATGTTAGAACTGCCAGTTTTAGTCCAGATAGTAAGTTGATTGTTACCGCATCTGATGATAAAACAGCTCGTGTGTGGAACTTGTCCGGCAAACTGGTAACTGAACTTAAAGGACATAAGAGAGATGTCACTAGTGCTAGTTTTAGTCCGGATGGAAAACTGATTGTCACTACATCTTGGGATGAGACTGCCCGCGTGTGGGATGTATCGGGCAAGTTGCTAGCTGTACTCCAAGGGCATCGGGATAATCTCACAAGTGCCAGTTTTAGCCCGAATGGCAAATTAATTGTGACAATCTCTTGGGACTTCACCGCCCGCGTGTGGGATGTATCGGGCAAGTTGATAGCTGTACTCCAAGGGCATCAGAGTTCTGTTAACAGTGCCAGTTTTAGCCCGGATGGAAAATTGATTGCTACTGCATCTGATGACTATACTGTCCGCGTGTGGGATGTATCAGGCAAGTTGCTAGCTGTACTCCAAGGGCATGAGGCAAAAGTCTGGAAAGCTAGTTTCAGTCCAGATGGACAGCGTATCGTCACCGCCTCCGTTGATAGTACTGCTCGTGTATGGGACGTTTCTGGCAAATTGCTAGCTGCACTCCAAGGGCATAAGTTTTCTGTCAATGATTCTAGTTTTAGCCCAGATGGACAATATATTATTACTGCATCTGCTGAAGGTACGGCTCGTGTGTGGAATGTATCTAGCAAAAAGCTATCACTGCTGAGATTGTTTCAAACCCCTTCTTTACATAAAGCGAAACCTCGGCGCAGCTTTTCCAAGCCCATTTCCTTTTTTGCAAATTTCAGTCCAGATGGACAACGGATGGTTGCCGTAGAAAGTGACGGTATTGCTCGTGTATGGCAGACCTCTGGCAAGTTGCTATCAATACTCACAGGTCATAACGATACTGTTCAAGATGCTAATTTCAGCCCAAATGGTCAACAGATTGTCACCGCTTCTTCAGACGGCACTGCTCGTATTTGGAGCGCTTCTGGTAATCTGCTTGCTGTACTGCAAGGTCATTATAAGAATGTCCAAACTGCCAATTTTAGTCCAGACGGTAAGCGGGTAGTCACTGCTTCTTATGATGGTACTGCTGGTGTATGGGATGTGTCTGGCAAATTACTAACCCTACTCCAAGGCCATAAAGATGCTGTCAACAGTGCTACTTTTAGTCCAGACGGAAAGCTGATTGTTACTGCATCTTTGGATGGTACTACTCGGTTATGGGATGCTTCTGGGAAGCTACTGGCGATACTGCAAGGAAGCCAAACTCTTGTAAGCAGTAACCGTTTTGTTGGACTTTTCTCAAGTGCTAGTTTTAGCCCAGATAGTCAACGTATTATTACGATATCCGGTGATGGTACCGCTCGTGTATGGGACGTTTCTGGGAAACTATTAACAGTACTCCAAGCTCATAACTATGTTGTCAGCGCTAATTTCAGCTCGGATGGACGGCATATTGTCACTGCATCGTTTGACGGCACTGCCCATGTGTGGAATATTTCTGGCAAGTTGCTAGCAGAACTCAAAGGGCATCAGAAACAAGTATGGAAGACACGTTTCAGCCCAGATGGACAACGTATTGTCACCGCATCTTTTGATGGTACTGCTCGTGTGTGGGATTTGTCGGGTAAGTTATTGGCAGAACTTACTAGGCATAATCGCCCAGTCTGGAGCGCCAGCTTTAGTTCGGACGGGAAAAGGATTGTTACGGCATCTGATGACGGCATTGCCAATCTTTGGGATACGTCAGGTCAGGTGCTGACTGAGTTTTCATATCAGAATAACCAAGTCAACAATGCCAGCTTTAGCTCTGACGGAAAGTTGATTGTCAGTGCATATAAAAACGGCATCGTCCGTCTCTGGGATAAATCAGGTAAGTTGCTCACCCAATTTCTAGCTCACAATAGCATAGTCCATAGCGCTAGTTTCAGTCCAAACGGAAAGTTGATTGTCACTGCCTCTTTGGACAGAACAGCTCGTGTGTGGAATACTTCTGGTGAGTTGTTCGTTGAACTAAAAGGGCATCAAGGCAGAGTCAACAGTGCCAGATTTAGTCCAGACGGTAAGCTGATTGTCACCGCATCTGATGACAAAACGGCTCGCGTATGGGATACCTCAGGTAAGCTGCTAGCAGAACTTCAAGGGCATCAAGATTACGTCACAAGTGCTAGCTTTAGCCCGAACAGCAAGCTGATTGTTACTGCTTCTTATGACGCCACTGCTCGTGTGTGGGATATCTCAGGCAACCTGTTAGCAGAACTTAAAGCAGCTCAAGGCATCGTTATCAATGCTAACTTTAGCCCGGATGGTCAACTAATTGTCACTGCATCTACTGATGGTATTACCCGAGTATGGGATACTTCAGGGAAGTTACTAAAAGAACTTCAAGGGTATGAAACTTCTATCAGGGGGACTAGTAGTTTCAGCCCGGATGGAAAGTTTATAATCACCACGCATCTTGATGCTACTGCCCGTATATGGGACACAGAAGATAAGCTGTTTGTTGAACTCAAAGGGCATTTAGATTGGGTCAATAGTGCCAACTTTAACCCTGATAGCAAGCTGATTGTTACCGCATCCGATGATGGTACTGCCCGTATATGGAACTTGTCTGGCAAGCAAATTGCCATTTTGGAGCCGCTATTAAAAATTGCTACGACTCCACAATTAGAAGCAGATAGACTGCGAGACTTAGAATTCTACGCCCCCAATTGTTCAGCAGCGTTTCAGCCTTGGCAAACAGCATTAAAAATCTATCGGGAAATCGCAGACCACGAAAATGAAAGTTTAATGCTGGAAAAATTGGGCAATGCTTATTATTGCCTGAGTGACTATACCAATGCGATCCCATCCTACTCCCAGGCATCGGAAATCGCTAAAGAATTTAATTACCTCAAAATCCAGGTTAAAAATCTCTCAAATCTGGGCAGTGTTTATAATTCCTTAGCTGACTATAACAAAGCAATTCAGTATTACAACGATGCCTTAAAAATCTTAGAGCAGAACCAAGACCAACAAAGCAAAGCAGAAGTTATCAGAGGTAGAGGCAATGCTTACAACTCCCAAGGTAAATCTGACGAGGCAATTAAGGATTATTTGCAAGCATTAGCCATCGACCAAGCAGAGAAAAACAGTTCTGGCGTGGCAGAAGCTAAAGTCTATTTGGCAAGAATTTATCAGTTTTTGGGTGACTATAACAAAGCTCTTCAATATTATAAAGAAGTAGAAGAATTTAACCCAATTGAAGCCCTGACAGGTTTGGGAAATACTTACTTAAATCTTGGCGACACGGCAAAGGCGATCGCTTTACACTCCTCAAGTTTAGAAAAAGCACGGCAACAGGAAGATAAAGAAGGCGAGGCTAATGCTTTAAATAATCTAGCTAATGCTCTTCGTCAAGCTGGTAATTTTGCAGAAGCCGAACAACTCCTACGCAAGGCAGTTGAGATTTGGGAGAATCTGCGAATTAAATTAGATGATTCTAATAAAGTGTCAATCTTTGAAAGGCAAGCTCGTACTTACCGCCTACTACAAGAAGTTTTAATTGTTCAGAACAAAACTAATGAAGCACTGGAAATTGCCGAACGGGGCAGGGCGCGGGCTTTTGTGGAATTACTGGCTTCTCGATTATCTCCTAACCCGAAAGAGCAATTTAGCATTACTACGCCCAATATCGAGCTGATTAAACAAGTTGCCAAGAAACAAAATGCAACTCTTGTTGAATATTCGGTTATTTACGATATTTTCAAATTTGAAGGGAAAGAAAAAAAACTAGAATCAGAACTCTATATTTGGGTTATCAAGCCTACAGGTGAAGTGACGTTTCGGACATCTGACCTCAAACCCCTGTGGCAGAAACAGAATCTTTCTCTACAAGACCTTGTTGCTAACACCCGTGAATCTATAGGGGTAAGGGGGCGTGGTGGCGGTATTGTAGCGGAACTGATAGAGGAAGAAAGCCCGACCAAACGATTACAGCAACTCCATCAACTGCTGATTGAACCCATTGCGGAAGAGCTACCTGTTGATCCAAATGCTCGCGTGATTTTTATCCCACAAGATGCGCTGTTCCTCGCGCCATTTCCAGCTCTCCAAGATGCTTCTGGTAAATACCTGATAGAAAAACATACCATTCTGACGGCTCCCTCAATTCAAATGCTGGATTTAACCCATCAGCGTACAAAACGGGTTTTGGGGGATACACGGACTTTTTCTAGCAAGAATGCGTTGATAGTCGGCAATCCCACGATGCCTAAGGTGGTGCTGAAACCTGGAGAACCCGCCGAGCAGTTATCGAACTTGTCGGGGGCGGAACAGGAAGCTAAAGAGATTGCTAAACTGCTCAAGACTCAGGCGATTACCGGGAAGCAAGCGACTAAAGCCGCGATCGCGCAAGCATTGCCTTCTGCCCGAATTATCCATCTGGCAACACATGGGATATTTGATGATATCCAGGGATTGAACAGTGCGATCGCTTTGGCTCCATCCAGTTCAGATGAGGGTTTACTCACGGCTTCTGAAATCCTCGACCTAAAGCTCAATGCAGAATTAGTCGTTTTGAGTGCTTGCGACACCGGACGAGGCAAAATTACCGGGGATGGCGTGATTGGCTTATCACGTTCATTTATTAGTGCGGGTGTCCCCAGCGTCATTGTCTCTTTGTGGTCAGTTCCCGATGCACCAACAGCCTCTTTAATGACCGAGTTTTACAAAAATCTCCAGATCAACCCCGATCGCTCTCAATCATTGCGACAAGCGATGCTAACAACCATGAAACAACACCCCGACCCCAGAGACTGGGCGGCTTTTACTTTAATTGGTGAATCCGACTGAAACAAGTCGCTCTGGGCGGTTGAAAATTGAAAATTGGCTGAATGATAGGCGATCGCTGAAGTGAGGGTATCTTGGAAGGAAGCCGAGTGCTGTTGAATTTTTATGGCTTCTGTTCCTAATCCCTCTCTGGAAGCTGGTCTAGCAGCCCTGAAACAGGGAGATTATCCAGATGCGATCGCCCACCTAGAAGGCGTTTGCGAGTTTGAGTTAAGTCAAAAGACAGTCCTCCGCGCTCAGATGGGACTGGTGGTTGCCTATGAACGCACTGGCGAAATCGAGAAAGCGCGATCGCTTTGTCAAACCCTCAGTCAAAGCAAATATCCCAAGGTGAAGGGCTGGGGAGAGCGTAATTTAGCTAATTTAGTCAATCGTTATCCTCAACTTCAAAAAACGCCTTCTCCTCCACGAACTTCAGAGGCGACCGGGTTTGTCCCCTTACAAACACCTGCCACTTCACCCGCACAAGGGGCTGCGCCTGCGTCAGATGTCACCGGATTTATTCCCTTAGACCAACCGCCTCAAAAGCCTCAGCCATCCGTGTCGCCTGCTCTAGACGCGACCGGGTTTGTCCCCTTGCAAACGCCTGCCACTTCACCCGCACAGGGGGCAAAAGCCGCTCAACCTGCCTCTAAAAGCGTCAGGGCGAACAGCACTAAGCCAGTACAAAAGGTAACACCCTCCAACTCACCCTTAGTACAGGGCAAAGGGAAAGAAGCGGAAAGCAACCTAGAAGCAGAAGTAGCCGCCCCGACAGAAGCACCGATTGCGCCAGATACAGCAGCAGACACAGGGGTCATTTCTGAGACGCCATCTGAAACGCCATCTGAGACGCCAACAGATGAGAAAATTCTAGAATCGACCAGTATTATTGGCTGGCGTCAAGCAGGACGCGCCAAAGGATGGCGAGCAATGCCAGCAGTGAAACCAGAACGTCTGTGGTTGCTTCAAGCAGGGACTGCGATCGCGCTTTTTTGGGTAATTCGCGTTTTCGTGCAGTTCTTGATGACGACGACGAACAACTTCCTCATCAACCTGCCATTTTTGCAGCCTATCCCAGCTTTTTACGAAGACCCGACTTGGCCTATCGTGACCGTGTTGGTGCTGCTAGCGTGTCTGTCTCCCTGGCTACTAGACTTCTTCCTCAAGCAATTTGAGAAGATGCAACCGCTGTCGCTGTCAGCGCTGTCTAAATTCAGCCCAGAAGCCGCCAAGATGCTACCCCGCTATTGCGGACAGCGCCGTTTGCCCGTGCCGACTTTGCGGATCTTACCCATCAGCGCCCCAGTCGCACTCACTTATGGAAATCTGCCTCGCACTGCCCGAATTGTGGTCAGTCAAGGACTCTTAGATCAACTGGCAGACGATGAAATTGCCACAATTTATGCTAGCGAGTTGGGACACATTGTCCAAAACAAGCTAGTCGGTTTGGTGATGGCAACCATAATGTTCCTGATTGGAGGCTTTTTTAGCCTATTGAGGAACTCAGACTGGGCTTGGACTTGTTGGTGGATTGCCCTGGCTTGTTTACCGTTGGGATTGAATTTGGCAGTGATGTCCCTCATCATGCTAATCGCCCAGATTCCTTACACCTTGTACCGACAAGTCGCGCAGTGGGGAGACCGCTTACAAAGCCCCCTGCTAAAGATTCCAGCGGTGGTTGTTTCGGCTTTGAGTTACGGCTTATTTTGGCTAGTTTGCTTTATCGGTTTGTGGCTGTCGCGGCTGCGAATTATCTATAGCGATCGCATAGCGGCAGATATCACTGGCAACCCAAATGCCTTCTCCCGCGCTTTATTGAAAGTTACCCGTGGCATTGCTGCTGATATCCAAAAACACCAGTCTACCCGCTGGCTTTTGGAAGGCTTTGATTTACTGACGCCAGTGGGATATCGGCAAGCCATCAGCTTGGGCAGCTTTCCCTCCCAGACGCCTTGGGAATCCCTGTTGCAATGGGGCTATCTCAACCCCCATCGCCAGTGGATGGTCATCAACAACAGCCATCCTTTAATGGGCGATCGCCTGTACTTGTTATGCCTCTACGCCCGCCACTGGAAACTAGAGACAGAACTTGACTTCACTCAAATGTCCGAACAGCGGATTCGAGCATCTTCGCTCAAAACTAAGAAGTCAAAACTTTGGTTACAAGGTGCCCCCTTCTTTGGCATTTTGTCTGGTTTAGCCTTGGGGTGCTTGTTCTGGCTGTTGGGGTGGATTGGCAGCTGGTTGGGAATCCGGCAACTTGCATGGATACTCGACGATTACTGGACGATCCTCGTCGGTTGTCTGCCGATAGGTTTTAGCATTGGCACCTTTTTGCGGATCAATCCCTTCTTTCCAGATATCAAAGCTTCCACTCTGCAAACAAACCCCAACCTATCCGATTTATCGACTCGAATCGATGCTTTACCTGTGGATAGTCAGCCGGTGCGTCTGCAAGGAAAACTCTTGGGGCGTCAAGGGATTAGCAACTGGCTGGGACAGGATTTAATCTTGCAAACCGACACCGGCTTGGTTAAGTTACATTATTGCTCTCAACTGGGTTCTATTGGTAATCTTTTACCCTTGTCCACTCGTCCCAGCGACTTCGTAAATCGGCAAGTCACCGCAACTGGATGGTTTCGGCAAGGCGCGACCCCCTGGATTGACTTAGAAACCCTACGAACCCAAGGCGGCATCACCAGTCTTAGTCGGCACCCTATCTGGTCAACGATTATTGCCTGTTTAGCTGCGGCTTGGGGAACTTACATTATCTTGTTCGGCATTTAATGCACAAGTTGGCACACGCACAAATGACTATTTGTAAATAAATATTGCAGCTTTTGAAAAAAATGTGTTACATTCCTTAACAAGGGACGACTTAGTGTATCGAGACGCAGGTTGGCTATCTACGGGATAATTGCATAGCTTTTTCGTCTTGGCATCAGGTTTTCCTCCTCCCAACACAGCAAGCTTGACCAGTCGCCGCGAGTGGCTGGTTTTTTTTAGCATATTCACAAGCCAAAAGGCGTATGCAAAAAGAGAGAATTTCAGCGATCGCGCTTCTTTAACTTCAATAATCAAAAGATTTAGAGCCGTCGTGAATTCTATCTATTTCTGTTCCTTTATTTTCTTGGCGTCGCTTGCGAAGCAACGACTAATTTTATATCCCTAAAAATAAAATCGACAATCATTAGATTAGGAATAATTTCAAAATTTATATTGTTAAATCATTTCGCTTGTATAGACCCATTTTGGAAGTTAACTCGGCTTCTGACTATCTAGCGGAAGCTAAATTCCTAGAGAGTAATCCCGATAGCGCCGAATTAAGGCAGTTCGCAATTTTTAATTTCTCGCTGCAAGATTTAAACCGGACTAAAACCGCGCGATCGCAAGCGTGCATCTTCTACTTTATCCAGATAAAAATGAGCGGATAGACATCTTTAGTTCTGATGCTAAGATGTTGGGCATTCCCTAATTTAGGAGAGTTAGTTGATGAAATCCTCAAAGATTATTCTAGGAATTTTATTAAGCCTAACCTTATTAGGAGTCGGGGCGAGACTAGGACTCCAAAAAACGCCAGATGATGTCAGTCAAGGTGAGAAGTATCGCGATCGCTATGTTGCCTTTGTTCTGCCTAAGCTAGTTCGGGAAGTTCAAATAAGGCTGAACCTGGGAAAGAATCCAGGGGAAATCAAGCACGATTTAAAAGAATTTGCTCCGAAATATGAACAACTGATTGCAGACGCCGGTCGAAAAGCAGACGAAAACCTGGCGAATGAACCAAGAGACGCAGCCTTTGCCGAGCGATTCTGGGCGGAGAAGAAACGGATTTTAAAAGCAGAGTACGGAATCGATTGGAAATCCCCAGCAGAAATGAATCCAGAAGTTGTTTTTGATTAATTGCGGGCTGCGAGGTTAAGACAAAGCTAAAATAGAGCCGAAGTGTTGCAATTATCTGCACTCTGTAAGCTCATGACGACTGCTGCTCCGGTTAAAACTCAGTACGAAGCCGTTATCGGTCTGGAAACTCACTGTCAACTCAGTACCGAAACCAAGATTTTCTGTAATTGCTCCACCGAATTTGGTGCGACGCCCAATCAGAACGTCTGTCCAGTGTGTATGGGAATGCCTGGAGTATTGCCAGTGCTGAATCAAAAGGTGCTGGAGTACGCGGTTAAAGCCGGTTTGGCTCTCAACTGCGCGATCGCTCCTTATAGCAAATTTGACCGTAAGCAATATTTTTATCCCGATCTGCCCAAAAATTATCAAGTTTCTCAGTACGATTTGCCCATTGCCGAACATGGTTGGCTGGAGATTGAGCTAACTGACGCAGATGGCAACCCCATTCGCAAAAAGATTGGCATCACTCGTCTGCACATGGAAGAAGATGCTGGAAAATTGGTTCATGCGGGTAGTGAAAGACTCTCTGGTTCTACCTATTCTTTAGTAGACTACAACCGCACCGGCATTCCCTTGGTAGAAATTGTCTCCGAACCGGATATCCGTTCGGGGGTTGAAGCTGCTGAATATGCCCAAGAACTGCGCCGGATTGTCCGCTATCTGGGCGTCAGTGACGGCAATATGCAAGAAGGTTCGCTGCGCTGCGACGTGAATATCTCCGTGCGTCCGGTTGGTCAGAAGGAGTTTGGCACGAAGGTCGAAATCAAAAATATGAACTCCTTCAACGCCATCCAACGGGCGATTGAGTACGAAATCGACCGGCAAATTGAAGCCATCCAATCCGGCGAGCGAATTATTCAAGAAACCAGGCTTTGGGAGGAAGGTAGCCAACGCACAGTGAGTATGCGGAAGAAGGAAGGCTCTAGCGATTACCGCTACTTCCCAGAACCCGACCTAACTCCCATACAAGTCTCCGCTGAGCAATTATCTAAGTGGAAGTCGGAACTGCCGGAACTGCCAGCGCAAAAACGTCATCGTTACGAAAGTGAATTGGGTTTGTCTGCTTACGATGCCCGCGTCCTAACCGACGATAGATCGGTGTCGGAGTATTTTGAAGCGGCGGTTGCTGCCAAGGCAAATCCCAAGCTAGCGGCTAACTGGGTGATGGGTGATATTTCCGCCTATCTCAACACCGCTAAACTGAATATCGCTGAAATTGCCCTTAAACCCCAGATTCTCGCGGAACTCATTTCTTTAATTGAAGACGGGACGATCAGCGGCAAAATCGCTAAAGAGATTCTGCCAGAGTTGCTCTCTAAAGGGGGTTCTGCGAAAGAACTGGTAGAGAGCAAAGGAGTCAAGCAAATCTCTGACAAGGGAGAACTGGAAAAAATCATTAATGAAGTTCTAGCGGCAAATCCCAAAGAGCTGGAACAGTATCGCAGCGGTAAAACTAAGCTGTTGGGTTTCTTTGTAGGGCAGGTGATGAAGCAAACAGGAGGTCAAGCTGACCCGAAACTCACGAACCAAATGATGGCTCAGAAGTTGAATAGTTAGTTAGACAAGCCAAAATATACCGCCTTGCGGAGTCGCCAAAACCTACTCCGCAAGGCTGAAGCCCAGGCAACGGGTGCTGGTAGAAAATGTAGCAGATGTGCAGGCGATCGCTCGCAGAAATACGTATCTGCTACATTTGCCGCACAACCCTTTGCCTGATTTATGTTGACAATTATCTTCGTCTTCACTTCACATAAAAGCGAGGAAACTTCACGAAAAAAACAAAATAAGGGGTGACACCCCTCATCCCCAAGTGATATATTTTGTTTAGTAGATGCACCCTGATGATCGGGAGAGTCGCCCAAGTGGCTCTCCTTTTTTTTATGCCTTTTTTTGTATGGGAATGGGTCACAGCTTCATCGGATCGACCTACAAGCAGACACGCGAAGCGTCGCTCAAGGCGCTGTACCGGACGTTCGACTTCTTCGACAAGACGATCGGCGCGAACAGATAGTCCTGCTCCCATCGCGGGATATCTATCGCCTAACCAACGCTTACAGCCGTGCGGCTAGCAAGCAATGTCGTTATAGAAATCACCTGATTGAAAGAATGATTGGTTTAGAGATTGCTACACGTCTGCGAGCTTTGTACTCAGCCCCGCTAAGTTTGCCACAGAAGCAATTAATTTGATTGCCTCAACGGGTTTAGGCAGGTGTACCTGGAAACCTGCTTCGAGTGCCTGCGATCGCTCCTCACCCCTGGCATAAGCAGTCAGCGCGATCGCGGGAATGCTCGTTTCTCCTCGCTGAGATTCCAAAGCTCTGACTTTACGGATCAAGCCATAACCGTCCTCATTCGGCATTCCGATGTCGCTCACCAGTACATCGGGTTTTAAGTGTTCCAGAGCTTGCATCGCTTCCTGAACCGATGCCACAGCCGTCACCTGAGCGTGGTATTGTTCTAGCGCCGCCCTCAAAAAATCGCGGGTATCTGTATCGTCATCCACCACCAGCACCTGCAACGTTTCTAGAGAGGGAGGAGACGCGATCGCGACTTTTTTACCTGAGGAGATAGACTCCAAATCGCAAGTCTTGAGCTGATCGGATACTACTGGCAGCTTCACGATAAATGTTGACCCTTTCCCTTCTCCCTCACTTCTTGCCTCAATCGTGCCGCCTTGCAGTTCCACTAAGTTGTGGACAATTGCTAAACCAAGCCCCAAGCCACCATAGCGCCTGGTGGTGGTGCTATCTGCTTGACGGAAGCGATCGAAAATATAGGGGAGAAAATCTGGGCTGATGCCCACGCCGGTATCGCTGATGCTAATTTGAGCGCGATCTCCATCCTTGAACAGGCGCACCTGCACCTTTCCCCCTGAAGACGTGAACTTGATCGAATTCGAGAGTAGATTCCAAACAACTTGCTGCAAGCGGTTAGGATCGCCAGGAACCAGTTCCACGGCGCGATCGAGTACGCTTTCCAATTGAATCCCTTTATCCTCAGCCGCCGGACGAACCGCATCCAGCGCCGCCTCAATCACGGGGACAAGATTAACTTGACAGATATTTAACCGTAGCTTCCCGCGAATAATCCGCGAGACATCGAGAATATCCTCAATCAGTTGCGCCTGTAACTTGGCGTTACGCTCAATCGTTTCCAGGGCACGGGCTGTCGTCTTTTCATCATACTTGCGACTGCGGAGCAGTTGAGTCCAACCCAGCATCGAGTTGAGGGGAGTGCGGAGTTCGTGAGACAGGGTTGCAAGGAACTCATCTTTAATTCGGTTTGCCGCCTCGGCTTCCTGTCGTGCCACCTGTTCGCGAATCATCTGAGCGCGGGCTTCCTCTGCGGCTTTGCGCTCGGTGATGTCTTCTAGGGTGCCGACATGACCGATAAGTTCGCCGGTATCGGTCAGCATCGGGGAGGAGCGCAGGTAAACCCAACGCACAATGTCCTCCGGAGTCTGGCAGCGAAACTCGTTGGAGCATTCCTGACCAATGCTCATGCAAGTAGACCAATGTCTATAGACGCGATCGCGGTCTTCTGGATGTACCGACTGCAACCAGCCTTCTTCGTAGAGCGAGGCTAAAGTTCCCGTTTCTACATTAGGCGTTAAGCCACAAATCGCTTGGCAGCGCGGATTTGCGTAGGTACAGCGCCCTTCAATATCGGTCATAAAAATGCCTAGGGGCGAGCAGGCACTTAACGAGCGAAAACGCTCTTCACTTTGCTTAAGTTCTAAGTTAACAGCAGTCAGTTGTGCCGCTTGTCGTTTCACCTCTGCGGTTTTCTTGAATAAGTCAACAAACACCCCCACCTTGGAGGTTAATATTTCCGGCTCCAGCGGTTTCAGCAGGTAATCTACTGCACCCAGGGAATAACCTTTGAAAACCAGAGAGTCGCTGCTGCTAAATGCGGTTAGGAAAATAATCGGCGTGTGGCGCGATCGCTGTCGTTGTCGAATCAGCTTTGCCGTCTCAAATCCATCTAGACCGGGCATCTGGACATCAAGCAAAATCACGGCAAAATCCCGCTCAAGCAGACATCGCAAGGCTTGTTCGCCCGATGTAGCTCTGACCAAATTTTGACCGAGGCTGCCCAGGATCGCCTCCAAAGCCAGTAAATTTTCTGGGTGATCGTCCACAAGGAGGACGTTAACTATTTCTTCGGGCTGCATTTTCTGGAAGGTCGGGACTTGTTTGAGCGGCTTTGTCGAGCCTGCCACTGTTTCGCTATTGATACCACTATCCAAAGTTACAAATTTTAGAAACCAGAATCCAGGGTTTTTAGATGAAGATTTGATGTGTCTAGATTCGGCTGTTGAGCTACTAGGGCTTTGGCGTCACATATCTGATTTTTTCACCTCACAGCCGATTGACAAAGGTTGACTAAAAGAGGGGCAATGTCTTGGAGCTGCACAATCCAGTCTACCGTTACAGATGCGATCGCGGCTTCCGGCATGATCCGGCTTTCTGCTGTTGCAGGCTCTTGTACTATAGCCCGTCCGCCGCGTGCTTTAATTTTTGCCAAGCCTTTCGCTCCATCCTGACTTGCTCCGGTTAAAATCACCCCGATAACTCTCTGTGCATAAGCATCAGCTGCCGATTCAAACAGCACATCAATCGACGGTCGGGCATTGCATACAGGAGCCTCAGTGGAGAGTGCTAATGTGGCGATGCCTCCGTACCGACCTTGGCGGTGTCCCCATGCCTGTCGGGGTTCCACCAGTAAGTGATAATCAGCGGGAGCTAGGTATACCCGTCGAGGCAGAATTTCTTCTTTATCTTCCGCTTCCGCCACCGGCAAAGTGCTGTACTGCTGGAGAAAGAAGCTCAGCGTGTTATCAGAGGCTTTGTGACGGTGTTGGACGACAACCACAGCCGCTGGGAAAGTATTTGGTAGACCTGCGAGCATTACGGTTAAAGCTTGTAACCCACCTAATGATGTGCCGACAACAACAATATCAAAAGTCATACTCACCATGAATCAGTAGATGGGCAAAACTCAATAAAACGGGTGGGTAGTGAAGGATTTCCAATTACCTACTACTCTTGACCTAAAAAATATTCACCTTCTTTTTATTCCATTGATTTGGGAAATCTTGCATTTATATGTAATTTGTAATTGAAAAGTTTTAATTAAGCCAATTTCCGGTAAATCTTTTCATGATTTTCTAACTCCTCATAGTGTTTTTCGTATAGAGTGGTTTTCAGGGATTCCTGACGACCTAATCCTAGAATCCCAAATCTACAAAGGCTATCGTACAAAAGATTGTGAACCCGTTCCTGAAGAAATGGATTGAAATAGATTAGGACGTTGCGACATAAGATGACATTAAATTCATTAAAAGAACCATCAATCGCTAGATTATGTTGAGAAAAAATAATGTTTTCTTTGAGTGACGCCCGAAAAATAGCGCTATCATAAGCAGCGGTATAATACTCCGAAAAAGACTTAATCCCGCCTGCTTTGAGATAATGCTGAGTATATTCCTGCATTAAATGGAGGGGAAAAATGCCACTTTTGGCTTTTCTTAATACCATCTCATTCATGTCAGTTGCATAGATGCGGCAACGGTGATAAAGCTCTTCTTCTTGCAACAAAATTGCGATTGAATAAACTTCCTCTCCAGTTGAACAACCTGCACACCAGATCCGAATAAATGGATATGTTCGCAATAAGGGAACAACTTTATTTCTAAATGTTAAATAAAAGGTCGGATCGCGGAACATGGCGGTCACGTTGACGGAGAGACCGAGCAGAAATCGCTCCATCGCGTTTGCATCGTGGAGGACTCTTTCCTGAAGCGCGGATACACTGCTTAAATGCTCCGCACGAATCGCATTCCAGATGCGGCGCTTGAGTGAAGCGGGAGCATAATTTCGGAAATCAAATCCGTAGTAACGATACACGCCCTCCAATAGCAACTGAATTTCAATATCTTCAAGTTCGCTGCTATTTTTGGGCGTGTTCATACAGTAAAAAGTAAAAGGTAGAAAGGTAAAAGAAACAGAGACAAAGAAACAGCAAGAACTTTTGCTGCTTCTTTGCCTTTTTTCTTTTGCCTTATCGATAGAGCCAGACGCGAAGCAGGGAGAGCAATTGCTCGGTATCTACAGGTTTGGTGATGTAGTCGGACGCACCCGCTTCAATACACTTTTCGCGATCGCCTTTCATGGCTTTGGCGGTGAGAGCGATCATCGGTAGTGTTGCGAATGAATCGAGTTGGCGAATGGCTTGCATGGTTTCGTAACCGTCCATTTCCGGCATCATCACGTCCATCAGGACAATATCAATGTCGGGGCGTTCTTGCAACTTCGCAATGCCATCTCTGCCATTTTCGGCATACAACACTTCCATTTGATGGAGTTCCAGCATACTGGTGAGGGCAAAGATATTCCGCACATCGTCATCAACAATCAAAACTTTCTTGCCAGTCAGAACCGGATCGGTTTGATGCAATTGTTCCAGAATTTGTTGTTTCGGGCGGGGTAAATTTGCCTGCACTCGGTGAAGGAACAAGGCGGTTTCATCCAGAAGACGTTCTGGCGATCGCACGTCTTTGATGATAATCGTCTCGGCAATGCGCTTGAGTTCGGTTTCTTGTTGCTTGGTTAATTCCCTGCCGGTATAAACAATGATTGGGAGTGTTGTCAGGCTAGGCTCCTGTTTGATTTGCTCCATCAACTCAAATCCAGTCATATCCGGCAGTCCCAAATCTAGTACCAGGCAATCATAGTGCCCGGTTCTCAGCTCTTCGAGTGCCTCTGTCCCAGTGCCTACAGCCGTCGTCTGCACGTCGCTATTACCGATTAGCTCGACAATGCTGTGGCGTTGAGTTTCATCATCTTCTACGACCAGCAAGTTCTTCACGGGGCGCTCGACAAATCCCTTAATGTCAGATAGCGCCTGCGCTAAGGCTTCGCTGCTGACAGGTTTTTGTAGATAAGCGATCGCTCCTTGTTGCAAGCTGCGCTGCTGGACTTCTTCGACGGAGATGATATGCACGGGGATGTGACGAGTGCCTGGGTCGTGCTTCAAACGGTCTAACACCGTCCAGCCATCCATCACCGGCAACCGAATATCTAGCGTAATCGCATCCGGCTGATATTCTCGCACCATTGCCAGAGCTGTATCGCTTCGCAACGCCACCAGCCCTTTGAAGCCTTGTTGTCGTGCCATATCCAACAAGATCCGGGCAAAATTGATATCGTCCTCCACAATTAGCAACACGCGATCGCCCGCTTGGATATCGTCCCGGTCATCGCTAATGTCAGCCATGTGTGCAGAACGCGGGTAGGGACTCGCGGCGACACTTGCCTCTCCGAGGCTGGAGGAACGAACGCCGTCGTTTCGATTCGCCGGTGGAGTCGCCAGTGGAGTCGCTGGTGGAGTCGCCAGTGGAGTTGCCGATGGAATCGCCGGTCGAACATCAAGGGTCTGAGGGATACTGGGTGCGAGGGTACTGGGGGCGACGGGACTCCGCGCTCCTGGAAGGATACTTCGCACTTCCGGACTCATTCCTGCTGCCCCATCTTGATAAGCTTGCGGCAAATAGAGGGTAAACGTGCTTCCCTGTCCCGGACTGCTCACCAGACGAATTTCTCCGCCCAGCAGTCGGGCAATTTCTCGACTGATTGACAAGCCCAAACCCGTCCCGCCGTATTTGCGGCTGGTTGTTCCATCCGCCTGCTGAAAAGCCTCAAAAATAATTCTCTGCTTATCTGGTGCAATCCCAATCCCTGTGTCGCTGACGGCAAAAGCAATGACGGTCTGGGCGCGATTTAAACTCCCCTGCTCGGAACTCCAGCCGCCTGTCGCTAGCTCGACTCGTAATCGGACTGCACCCTGATCCGTAAATTTAAAGGCATTCGAGAGCAGATTCTTCAGGACTTGTTGTAACCGTTTCGAGTCGGTATACATTCCCTTGGGCAGTCTTTCGTCGGATTCTACGGTAAAGGCGAGTCCTTTGTCGTGTGCCACTTGCTGGAACGTTCGCTCCATCTGGCTCCGCAAATCGGTAAATAACATCTGATCGATGTCAACCGACATCGTTCCCGATTCAATTTTTGCCAGATCCAAGATGTCGTTAATCAGTCCCAACAGATCGGTGCCTGCGGAATGAATGGTGCGGGTGTATTCGACTTGCTTCGGCGTCAGGTTCCCCTCTGGATTATCAGAAAGTAGACGAGCCAAAATCAACAAGCTATTTAGCGGCGTCCGCAATTCGTGGGACATATTCGCCAAGAATTCCGACTTGTACTTCGAGGTGAGTGCCAGCTGCTCGGCTTTTTCCTCCACCGACTGTCTTGCCTGTTCGATTTCTCGATTCTTGCGCTCGACTTCGCGGTTTTGCATCGCGAGTAAGCGCGATCGCTCTTCCAGTTCTTCGTTGGTTTGCTGCAACTGTTCTTGTTGATTCTTGAGCAGTTCCTCGGATGCCTGGAGTGATTTGGCTTGTTGTTCCAGTCGCTTGTTGGTTTCTGTAAGTTCTTTTTGCTGAGTTTGGAGTTCTTCTGCCAGTGCGGTGGACTGCTTGAGCAATTCTTCGGTACGCATCGAAGCCGCGATCGTGTTCAGAACGATGGCAATGCTTTCGGTGAGTTGATCGAAGAAAGTGAGGTGAATCTCGCTAAATCGCCGGAAAGAAGCCAGTTCAATCACTGCGGTTACTTGCCCTTCAAAGAGGACGGGCAACACGACGACATTCAGCGGCGTAGATTCCCCTAAGCCAGAGCTGATCTTGATATAGTTGTCCGGCACCTCGCTGAGCAGAATCCGCTCTTTTTCCAGGGCACATTGTCCCACCAAGCCTTCTCCTAAATGGAAGTGATTGGCGAGATGCTTGCGCTCGCGGTAGGCATAGGTACTCAGGAGTTTCAAGAATGCCTGATGTTGCTCGCCACTTTCCATCAGGTAAAACACACCGTGTTGCGCGGATACCAGAGGAGCGAGTTCCGAGAGAATGAGTTTGGAGACGGTCTCCAAATCTCGCTGTCCCTGAAGCATCCGGGTAAATTTGGCGAGGTTGGTTTTCAACCAGTCTTGCTCGGTATTTTTCTGCGTTGTTTCCCGCAGGTTGGCAATCATCTGGTTGATGTTGTCTTTGAGGATGGCGACTTCGCCTTGTGCGGCGACGGAAATCGACCGGGTGAGGTCGCCTCTGGTTACAGCGATCGCGACTTCTGCGATCGCTCGTACCTGCGTAGTTAAATTCGCCGCCAGTTCGTTCACGTTGTCGGTCAGCGCTCTCCAGGTTCCGGCAGCTCCAGGCACCTTCGCCTGTCCCCCCAGCTTCCCTTCAATTCCCACCTCTCGCGCCACTGTCGTGACTTGATCGGCAAACGTTGCCAGCGTGTCGATCATCTCGTTGATCGTATCGGCTAAGGTTTCAATTTCTCCCTTCGCCTCCAGCATCAGTTTTCGCTTCAAGTCCCCATTGGCAACTGCCGTTACCACTTTGGCGATGCCTCGCACTTGCGCGGTTAAGTTCCCCGCCATTGAGTTCACGTTGTCGGTCAAATCCTTCCAGGTTCCGGCAACGCCGCGCACCTCCGCTTGACCGCCCAATTTCCCTTCAGTTCCCACCTCTCGCGCCACCCGCGTTACTTCTGAGGCGAAGGAGGAAAGCTGATCCACCATCACGTTGATCGTGTCTTTGAGATCCAAAATCTCGCCTTTGACATCAACCGTAATTTTCTTAGAAAGGTCGCCATTTGCTACCGCCTTCGTCACTTCCGCGATGTTCCGCACCTGCGCCGTTAGATTCCCCGCCATCAAGTTGACGTTATCGGTCAAATCTTTCCAGGTTCCGGCAACCCCTCGGACATACGCTTGTACGCCGAGTTTTCCTTCCGTTCCCACCTCTCGCGCTACCCGCGTTACCTCCGAGGCGAAGGAGTTGAGCTGATCCACCATCGTGTTGATCGTGTTCTTCAGCTCTAAAATTTCCCCTTTAACATCGACGGTAATTTTCTTAGATAAGTCGCCATTCGCCACCGCCGTCGTCACGGCGGCAATGTTTCGCACCTGCGCGGTCAAGCTTCCCGCCATGAAGTTCACCGAATCGGTGAGATCCTTCCAGGTTCCGGCAACCCCTCGCACCTCCGCTTGTACGCCGAGTTTCCCTTCCGTACCCACCTCTCGCGCTACCCGCGTCACCTCCGAGGCAAAGGATGAAAGCTGATCCACCATGATATTGATCGTGTTTTTCAGCTCTAAAATTTCGCCTTTAACTTGGACGGTAATTTTCTTGGATAAGTCGCCATTTGCGATCGCAGTTGCCACTTCCGCAATGTTTCGCACTTGTTCGGTGAGGTTCCCCGCCATCGAGTTCACCGAGTCGGTGAGATCCTTCCACGTACCCGCAACGCCGCGCACTTCTGCTTGCACGCCGAGTTTCCCTTCCGAACCCACCTCTCGCGCCACCCGCGTCACCTCTGAGGCGAAGGACGAAAGCTGATCCACCATCGTGTTGATCGTCTTTTTCAGCTCTAAAATTTCGCCTTTGACATCAACCGTGATTTTCTTAGAAAGGTCGCCGTTCGCTACCGCCGTCGTCACTTCCGCGATGTTCCGCACCTGTGCGGTTAGATTCCCCGCCATCGAGTTCACCGAATCGGTGAGATCCTTCCAGGTTCCGGCAACGCCTCGCACTTCTGCTTGCACGCCCAGTTTCCCTTCCGTTCCCACCTCTCGCGCCACCCGCGTGACTTCTGAGGCAAATGAGTTTAACTGATCCACCATCGTGTTGACGGTGTTTTTTAGCTCTAAAATTTCGCCTTTGACATCGACGGTAATTTTCTTAGAAAGATCGCCGTTCGCCACCGCCGTCGTCACTTCGGCGATGTTCCGCACCTGTGCGGTCAAAGAACCTGCCATGAAGTTCACCGAATCGGTGAGATCCTTCCAGGTTCCAGCAACTCCTCGTACCTCCGCCTGACCGCCCAACTTCCCATCTGCGCCGACCTCCCGCGCCACCCGCGTCACTTCCGAGGCGAAGGAAGAAAGCTGATCCACCATGATATTGACGGTGTTTTTCAGCTCGAAAATTTCCCCTTTGACATCGACAGTAATTTTCTTCGACAAGTCGCCATTTGCTACCGCCGTCGTCACTTCCGCGATGTTCCGCACCTGCGCGGTTAGATTCCCCGCCATCAAGTTCACCGAATCGGTGAGATCCTTCCAAGTTCCGGCAACTCCACCGACTTCTGCTTGTACGCCCAGTTTCCCTTCAGTTCCTACCTCTCGCGCCACCCGCGTCACTTCCGAGGCGAAGGAGTTCAACTGATCCACCATCGTGTTGACGGTGTTTTTTAGTTCTAAAATTTCCCCGCGCACATCGACGGTAATTTTCTTCGACAAGTCGCCATTTGCCACCGCCGTCGTCACTTCCGCAATGTTCCGCACCTGGGAGGTTAAACTTCCCGCCATGAAGTTCACCGAATCGGTGAGATCCTTCCAGGTTCCGGCAACTCCTTTCACTTCTGCCTGACCGCCCAACTTCCCATCTGCACCCACTTCGCGGGCAACTCGCGTGACTTCCGAGGCAAAGGAGTTGAGCTGATCAACCATCACGTTGATGGTGTCCTTCAAATCTAAAATTTCGCCTTTGACATCAACCGTGATTTTCTTGGATAGGTCGCCATTTGCTACTGCCGTCGTTACTTCTGCAATGTTCCGCACCTGCGCGGTCAAGTTTCCTGCCATCAAGTTCACCGAATCGGTGAGATCCTTCCAGGTTCCGGCAACCCCACGAACTTCTGCTTGACCACCCAGTTTCCCTTCCGTACCCACTTCGCGGGCTACCCGCGTGACTTCTGAGGCAAAGGAGTTCAGCTGATCCACCATGACGTTGACGGTGTTTTTCAGCTCTAAAATTTCGCCTTTGACATCGACGGTGATTTTCTTAGAAAGGTCGCCATTGGCAACCGCAGTCGTCACTTCGGCGATGTTCCGAACTTGGGCGGTCAAATTTCCTGCCATCAAGTTGACGTTATCGGTCAAATCTTTCCAGGTGCCTGCAACGCCCTTCACTTCTGCTTGCACGCCCAGCTTGCCTTCCGTACCCACTTCACGGGCAACCCGCGTTACTTCTGAGGCAAAGGAGGAAAGCTGATCCACCATCGTGTTGACGACCTGTGCGGTTTGGAGGAATTCCCCTTGCAAGGCTCTACCTTCAATCTCCGGTGCGATTCTCTGAGATAGGTCGCCATTGGCAACTGCCCGGATCACGCGAGCAGTTTCAGCGGTCGGTTGAACTAAATCTGTAATTAGCGTATTGACAGAATCTACACTTGCTGACCAGGAACCCCCTGCCGTTCCAATCGAAGCACGCTGGGCGATTTTTCCTTCTTTCCCAACAACCGTGCTGATCCGTTCTAGCTCAGTCGCCATCCTCTGATTCATCTCAATGATGTCGTTGAGCGTATCGGCAATTTTCCCCGCCATGCCAGTCTGGTCAATCGGCATCCGGACAGAAAAGTCACCTTTTTTAACAGCTACGAGCGTTCTCAGGAGCTGTTTGGCATCGAGATTATCGGTATCGGGGGTTGCCGGTGCAGTGGGCATAGCTTTATCCTTCGAGGATGGTTACTTTTTGTCGCAGCCTGAGTAACTGGTGCAAAATTCTGTCATATCAATGATGATTCTGACGCACTGCGACCCTTTTTGAATACTTTTGGGCGACTCAAACGTGTTAACTTCTCGTTACAAGACGCAGGCTGAGCATTGCTACTTATCATTCAACAGCCGCGTTGTCGCTAACCAGTGGTGCGTAGATGCTTGTTTTCCGAGACTTGTTTGAGTTTATGAGTACAAGGTCGCCGTGTCAGTCATTAATATATCAAGAATCAGTTGGGTTGAGGGGTAGGCGCTAAGGGCAAGGGAGAGAGGATGCGATCGCATCCTCTCTCCCTTACAAGCAGAGTAGCCTAGAAACGAAGACAATTTTGTAGGGACATCCACAAGAGGTACCCCTACACAATTTCAATTGTCAGCAATGCTAAACTTTGAGCATTAATTTTGGGCATGAAATCTATTCGTGTTCTACCACAAATATATTGGCATAGAGGTTTGCTAATATCTGCTTTCCCTCTTGCGTCAGCTCTAAGTAGCGTAATCCATCCTGGATGTAAGGATAAACGACATTCCAGTAAAACTTCGGGTAGTTTCTTCGCAAATCTCCGGGAGTTTTGTAACCCAATGTTTTATTCACCCCGGTTTCTTCAAATTCGTAGAACAATCCACTAATTTTTTGCAAGTAGCGCGGATCGCTAAGTTGACCAATTAAATCGGCGGCGCGAATTAAGCCTGGAAAGTTATTAGTATCTTGATGATCTGCATCGGCTGGCACAGGAAAACGAGTTAACTCAATATTCTTCTTGATCGTTTCTGTATCTATCAGTTTGTGACCGCCAAAACGCTCCTCAATAAACAGTTTTCCGCGATCTACATGATAAGGTGTAAGGCTGGCATCGGTTAATCCAGTTGGCAGCGAAATGAGCAAGTTGTCAATACCTGTGGCATACACCCTTTCACTGGGTCGATCTTGCAGGCAAACTCCTTTGACGTAGCCAATATCATGGCACAACAAAGAAATGATACAGTGCAACCAATCTTCGCAATAAACTCCCCCAAAGCGGATATGTTTGCCCCGCAGAATTGCTTGTCCCACTAAGGTGACAAAGATGGTGTGTTCGACGTTGTGATAAAGGGCGTCGCTGTTAGCAATATTTTCCAGAGCCATGTTTCCAGCCCAGACGATGATATCAGGGTAGTCTGGTTTAAGACCGCCGTAAGTGCGGCAATAGGCAGCTCGCAGGCGTTCAACGAAGGTATCGATCATCACCATTGTGGGATTAAACATCTCTAGTCCCCTGATAAAATTGAGAGCGCATTTAGAAAATTCAATTAAAGAAAATCAATTGTTATAAATTGATTAAAATTTTGAAGCGTCTACTGATTGGCCTAAAACTACTCTTCTAGGGCGTTTAATTTTATTCATTTTCTAAATTAAAACACGCTTACTTGCTACTTCTATCAGTAGTTTCACTTACCTTTATGCAGACCGCAACCAGGAAAGCTCAGAAGTTCTGAGTGTTTTTCAGGCTACAGCAAAACTGAAGACGCGAGAGCATTCAGTTTGGCTAACCCCTGTTACACATCAGACCTAATTAATTCAGGAAACCCCAGGAAAGTTCAGGAAATCTCCAGTCTTTCCTCTGTTATCTGCTATAGGAGATTGTTTTTGCTTGCACCTTCCCAGGGTTTCTTAAGGTGGTGTAATACCATTTCAGTAATTGCCTGCAACACAGCCGACGAATTGCTGCGATGGGAGGACCGCTACTCTAGTAACAAGGAGGAGAAAGAGAAAATCGCCAGTATAGTGCCAGTAAAGCCAATAGGATTTCTGAGAAGTGTCAAAAGTTGCCCTTTTTTCTAGCGTTAGCGTTCGTGTAGCGGCGCGGATGTGGGAAAGGGATGCGCGATCGCGCATCCGCGCTGCTTCGCGGGGATGCAAGGGATATCTCTACCGTTTAAGCGTCTCAATTAGGACTTTTCAGACATTCTCTAATAGGTGTAAGAAGATTAATAGCAGGAGACCGTCACGCTTTAGACTCAGCCATCAGGATTCCCTTAGAGCTTAGAAAGAAGGAGTCCCTGGCTCAGGGGAGTTTTGTCCGCTTTATTGCCATCGACGGGCTGTGGCAGCTACATTTTTATAATAGGAAGTAATCCTAGGCTTACTGTTTGGTTGCACTTATAAAAAGTTATCAAATATACGCAAGGTGCAATTTTAAATAGGCCCTTGATTCCATCAGTTTCTATTTTCAGATAAAGACTGATCAAGATTTTCATTGGCAAGAGGTGAGAACGCTATGTAAATTTAATCGATCCATCTCTTAAAATGAACCTTCCTATGTGAATCAGGTTGCAAAATTTATTAAATGTTAAATATAGCAAATTTGCTCGATTTTCAATCTGTTTTTAAGGAACCGCTAAGGACGCACTAGCCTTAATTGAGCTATACACTTTCTTCGCTAGAGCAAAAAAACGATAAAAAAATTTTCTGAACACCTAGAATTGTCATATATCAAATAGCCCTTTCAAGCAAACATGGAAATTAACGAAGCATTAAGTTTTATAGACAATTTAATTTTTGTTAAAACAGGAAAGCACTTAAACGATCTTGAAAGGGAAGTATTTCTAGGATCTTGGGAAGGAAAAACTTATGAAGATATTTATCCTTTAAATCCTCAATATGTAGAAAAAGATGTTGGCTATAAATTATGGAAAAAGCTTTCGACCGTTTTGGGGGAAAGAGTTAGCAAAAAAAATTTCAAAGGGGCAATAGAACGCGCTCAGAAGCAGGAGTCGCACTCAGCAGAACTACCACCGAACGGGAACCAGAACCATTCCCAAAAAGAGGTAGAAGTATTTACGAAGAGAATTTTTATCTCGCACCGCGCACAGGAGCCAGATAGGGGACTAGCAACTCAATTTTACGAAACCCTGAATGCTTCTGGATACACAGCCTTTATGGCGAGTGTAGGCGCACCTACAAGGGATGTCCAGAAAGGCGAGGGTCAGAGACATTCCTCAGAAAAAATCGGATGGTCAGCGCCGCCTCTTCTTTCTCAAATTGATACAGAGTTACAGCAATGCGACTACTTTTTGCTGCTAATTTCTCCCCAAACGGCGGTAAGTGAAATGGCGATCGAGGAGTTGCGACGAGCGAAGGAATTGCGCTCTATTCAGAATAAGCCAGCCGTGCTAACAATTCGCGTTAATTGTCCCTCGAATACTCCGCTAAATCACGATTTACGCAGCTATCTTGATGGAAATGAACAATTTGAGTGGAACTCGCCTGCTGACACTCCAAGTATTGTGCAAAAAATTCTGAGTTTACTGGCAAGAAGCGTGGAGTCCGGCGTTGTAGAGGCAGATTTAACTAGGATATCCGTGGGGATACCTGAGGAATCAATCGATTCATCTCTAGAGAAGCCTGAAAGCCTAACTCCTTTAATTTCCCAGGAGGATGAAGGGACATCCGTCATCCTGCATTCTTCAGATGCACCCCTGCCAGTAGCAGAACCAGAGTTACCCAATGGTCAGGTGCGTCTGGCTTCTGCGTTTTATGTAGAGCGAGTTCCTTATGAAACTCAGTGTTACAAGGAGATTTTGCAACCAGGCGCTTTGATTCGGATCAAGGCACCGAGACAGATGGGGAAAACTTCGCTGATGGCGAGGATTCTTTATCGAGCAAACGAGCAAGGTTATCGGACGGTACCGTTGAGTTTTCAGCACGCGGATACGGCAGTTTTTACAGATTTAAATCAACTTTTGCGGTGGTTTTGTGCCCGAATTTCTCGAAAGCTGCGCCTTCCTCATCAATTAGATGATTATTGGACGGATACTTTTGGTAGTAAAGATAATTGCACGATTTATTTTGAGGATTGTTTGCTGTCAGCATCTGACAGTCCGTTAGTATTAGGGTTAGATGAAGTGGATCGGGTTTTTCAATATCCCAAAATTGCTGACGATTTTTTTGGGTTGTTGCGGGCTTGGTACGAGGAAGCTGGCTATGGGAATGGCGATAGCGATCGCTGGCAACAACTCCGGCTGGTGGTGGTACACTCAACGGAAGTTTATATCCCTCTGAATGTCAATCAATCCCCGTTTAATGTAGGGTTGCCGATTGAGTTACCGGACTTTAGCCCGGAACAGGTGCAAGATTTAACTCAGCGGCATGGACTGAATTTGAATGCAACGCAGGTTGAGCAATTAATGAGGCTAGTTGGTGGACATCCTTATTTAGTCCGATTGGCGCTTTATCATATCGCGCAGCAAACGATTACGCTGGATCAACTGTTAGAAACTGCACCCACAGAGGCGGGACTTTACGATGATCATTTGCGAAGACATTTATGGAATCTGCAACAACATCCAGAGTTAGCAGATGCTTTCGCTAAAGTAGTGATGGCGGACACACCCATCGAATTAGAGTCGGTGCCAGCATTTAAATTGCATAGTATGGGGCTGGTACAGTTGCAGGGCAATTATGTCACGCCGCGCTTCGATTTATATCGGCAATATTTTAGCGATCGCTTGTCAATTAAAAACTAAAAATTAATAGGGATTAGTTGAGTTAATAGTTGAGCTATCTCTTAGGCAAATTTTAGATAACTGTTAGCTAAAAGTATAGATCAGTTATTCATTACTCACAAAAAACTCATTTGTCAGAAGCATGGTGTTTTCTACCCAATCAGAACCCCTTATGAGTCAAGAGCCAAACTTAGCCTATAACTACAAAGTGGGTGGACATTTACCGCTTGATGCTCCTACTTATGTAGTGCGACAGGCAGATTTTGACCTTTACGAAGGGTTGAAGGCGGGAGAGTTTTGTTATGTGTTGAATTCTCGACAGATGGGGAAAACTAGCTTGCGGGTGCGAACGATGCACAAGTTGCAAGCGGAAGGATTTGCCTGTGCAGCGATAGACTTGACGAAAATTGGGAGCCAAGATATTACGCCGGATCAGTGGTATGCCGGAGTGATGCGGCGGTTGGTGACGAGTTTCCAGCTTTCAGACAAGATTAACTTACAGAGTTGGTTGCGCGATCGCGCTTTTTTACCTCCGGTGCAGCGCTTGAGTGAATTTATCGAACAAGAGCTGCTAACATCAGTCAGCCAGAAAATTGTTATTTTTATCGACGAAATTGATAACGTCCTTAGCTTAAATTTTAAGACTGATGACTTTTTTGCGTTTATTCGTGCTTGCAATGAATACGAACGTCTGACTTTTGCCTTGCTAGGAGTAGCGAGTCCCTCTGATTTGATGCAAGACAAAAACCGGACTCCTTTTAATATCGGTCGGGCGGTTGAATTATATGGCTTTCAATTACACGAAGCGCAGCTTTTAGCAGGGGGGTTAGCCGGGAAAATTAGCAATCCTCAAGAAATGCTAAAAGCGGTATTAGATTGGACGGGAGGACAGCCGTTTCTTACCCAAAAACTTTGTAAATTAGTCCTTCAACAAGCAGAGCAAAACTTATTACCCATTAGCCAAATCCCAGATTGGGTTGAGAGATTAGTGCGCTCGCGGATCATCGAGAGTTGGGAAGCAATGGATGAACCACCGCATCTAAAGACGATACGCGATCGCATTCTCCGAATTGGACAACGAAGCCGTGCGCTACTAGATCTCTATCAGTTAATTTTGCAACAAGATGAATTAGCATTTGACGAAAGTCCAGAACAAATCGAACTACTACTATCAGGAGTAATTGCCAAGCGGCAAGGGAAGTTAAAGGTATGTAACCGCATTTATGCCTCTGTATTTAACGAGAGGTGGGTAAACAAGGCGTTAGCGGATATGCACGCCGACTTCATGCAAGTTGTTGCTACCCAAGAACAAAAACTTCTATCGATGCTTAGCGTGATGGAAGGCAAAACATTTGATGATATTCTTTCGGAAATATTAGGTTCTATTACTTTAAAAATGGGCGAACTACTGAGTGTGGATCGCACAACAGTTTTCTTTATAGATGAAGAAAAAAGTGAACTTTGGTCAATTATCGCTAGGCATGAAGACGGAAATCATCCCGAACTTCAAATTTTGTCAAATAAAGAAACTAAAGGACGGTTAACTTATTTCAAAAAGTTTGTCAGCACTCCCTTTAGTTTTTGCGACGATCCCGTTGAGTTGGAAGCGGACACATCAGACACAAATAAGGGATATCGCACCTACAACGAGTTAATTTTACCAATATTAAATGAGCAGGGAGATTTAGTTGCCGTTGTCCAATTACTGAATAAGTTAAAGCAGCCGAATAATCCACAAGCTCGTTATTCAGAAAGAATCGATAAATACGGCTTCACTGAAGCCGATCAAAAACAGTTTGCTGACTATGCTCCGGCAATTCGACGAATTCTAGAAAGATGTCAGTATTGTTACAAATTAACCCAAAGACTACAAGCCTCAGAAGCACTGACAGAAGCAACGCGATCGCTCTCTCAAAGCAGCCTTGACTCTGAAGAAGTCTTGGGTCGCGTCATGGATGCGGCAAAAAAACTGATGAATGCCGATCGCAGCACCCTTTGGCTAATAGATCGAGAGGCAAATGAACTATGGACCAAAATTCCTTTTGAGGACGGTTCTGTTCGAGACTTGCGAGTCAAAGTAGGGCAAGGTTTCGCTGGCAAAGTTGCTGCATCGGGAGAAACTTTAAATATTCCCTTCGATCTGTACGATCACCCTGATTCGGAGACAGCTAAGAAAACAGATCAAAAGACGGGTTATCGAACTTGTAGTTTACTCTGTATGCCCGTTTTCAGCCCTGATGGTGAATTACTGGGTGTTACCCAATTAGTGAATAAAAAGAAACCGGGTGTTTTTCCAGAATATAACCCAGATCATTGGCCCGAAGCCCCCGAATGCTTCAAGGCTAGTTTTGATGGGAATAGTGAAAAATATATGCAGATTTTTAACTCTCAAGCGGGGGTGGCTCTGCAAAATGCCCAGAAATTTGCCAGCGTCAAACAAGAGGCAGAATCTCAACAAAAAAATGTGGTCAGTCAAACTCTGGCGATGCTTAATAGTGTCATGGATAACCAGGGTTTTGATGATATTTTAGATAGCACCTTGCGTTCGATTACTCTAAAAATGGGCAAATCTTTGAGTGCCGACCGCACGAGTATCTTTTTATTAGATGAAGACAAACATGAATTTTGGTCAATTATCGCCGAAGCCGATGGAGATGGTTCTTTAGAAATTCGGATACCTGCTAATAAAGGAATTGTGGGCGAAGTGGCAGCCCGCAAAGAAGTTATCAATATTCCCTTCGATTTCTATGACGATCCTCGCTCTGATGCAGCAAAAGAGCAAGACAAAAAAAACGGCTATCGCACTTATACAATGTTGGCGTTGCCACTCTTAAATGAGCAGGGAAACTTAGTCGCAGTTATTCAGTTACTCAACAAATTAAAGCGATTTGGCGACCGGACTGCATCCTTAGCAGAAAGAATCGATCGACAGGGCTTTACCAAAGCAGATGAAGAACGATTTGCGGAAAATGCCCCAATGGTTCAAATGATTTTGGAAAGCTTCCGCTCTTATCATAAAACGGCTAGAGGGCAACGAGTGGCAGCCGCATTAATGGCAGCAGCTCGTTCAGTGAATCAAAGCAGTTTGGATCTTCAAGAAATTCTCAAGCGGGTGATGGAAGCAGCCAAAAAACTGATGAACGCCGACCGCAGTACTTTGTGGATTTTAGATCAAAAGCCTGGTGAATTGTGGACGCAGATTCCCTTTGACGATGGTTCGGTAAAAGAATTGCGGGTGAAAGTAGGACAAGGTTATGCTGGCAAAGTTGCCGAATCTGGAGAGCCTTTGAATATTCCTTTTGATTTATATTCTCGCCCAGATTCGGAGACAGCCAAAAAAACCGATCTTCAGACAGGTTATCGCACTTGTAGCTTACTATGTATGCCAGTTTTTAGTCCCGATGGTGATTTGATTGGCGTGACTCAATTAGTGAATAAAAGAAAGCAAGGAGACTTTCCAGAATATGAAAGTCCCGATCAGTTGGCATTTCTACAAGAGGAAGCTCCGGAATATTTTAGGGCTAGTTTTGATGACAGCGATCAAAAATATATGCAAATTTTTAATAATCAAGCTGGAGTCATCCTCCAAAATGCCGAACTTTTGGCAGCAGTTAAAAAACAAGAGCGATCGCTTCGAGACAACCTGAGTGAATTGTAAATTTAAGCGTTGGTTCAGTACTTTGGGAATAACCCCATCCCGCCTTACTAAGAAACAGTGTTGAAGTTTTAAATTATCTAAATGCCTGCCCCGTCGAGGAACTCCGTAATCAGCCGATTAGAAGCATTTGAAATGATCGCCTTCTGAAGGCTAGCGTGCATGGCAACGGGTACCTTTCTTTGAATTTTTAACGATTCAATTTCCTCCTCTAAAAATTGAATCCGGTCAAACAAAGCCCGTATCACTTCCGCTTCTGGATCTTGCAGACTTTCATTGTTAACGGAAGCATCCAAATTATCTTTGCGGCGGACAATTCGACCCGGAACGCCAACTACCGTGGAATGAGACGGAATATCCCGCAAAACAACGGAACCGGCACCGATACGGACGCTATTTCCAATGTGAATATTTCCTAATACCTTCGCACCCGCTCCCACTACGACATTTTCTCCTAAGGTTGGGTGGCGTTTGCCTATTTCTTTGCCAGTACCACCGAGCGTTACGCCTTGGTAAATTAGGGCGTTGTCTCCCACAATTGCAGTTTCTCCAATCACAACGCCAATGCCGTGATCGATGAAAACGCCTTTGCCAATTTTAGCTCCCGGATGAATTTCAATTCCCGTGAAGAAACGAGCCAAGTGGGAAATCAAGCGAGGAATGAAGGGAAACCCAAGGCAATAAAGCCAGTGCGCCACCCGATGAAAGAAAAGTGCCTGTAAGCCTGGATAGCAGAACAGCACCTCCAGCCAATTGCGTGCCGCTGGGTCGCGCTGAAAAATTATTTGGAAATCAGCGATCGCAGTTTTCAGCAAGAGGCGCTTCTCCCTTCAAGTGTGAGATGGACAGCAAGCAAATTGAATCCCCCGTAATTTGGTAGGGATACCGTAATTTTGCTCCTAAGTAGGAGTATGCCATAGCCTATCTACAAAAACAATCCTAAAACTGCATAATTCCTATCGGCGAACCGTAGTATAGTGGAAAACGTTCTTGGCTGGAGATAATCCCATGCGATGGACTGTCCTGTAAGGTGAGGTACGCTTTCCTGGCTCTCCTAGAACTAGCCAGCCACCACAAGCCGCGAGACTTCCTGCAAATAGACCACATCGCTGCCGGTCAACAAATACCAGACCGCTATTTAGCGCAGGTGTTGATGACGTTGTGGCGCTGCGGTTTAGTCCTCAGTCAACGAGGCGCTTTCATCAGGTTATTTGTTGGCGGAGGAACCCTAGCGAATTACGGTGTGACAGGTGCTGGCTTGTTTAGAGGGGACAGAGAAACTGGAACCCTTGAGTCTAACTGCTTCGCAAACCCTTGAAGACTTTGCGATTAAGGAAATTTGACAGGAAGCACCGACAGATAGGATTCGCCACGGGCGATCGCTTCACGCCGTCTTGCAGTGCGAGACGTTACAGGATCTGCTCTCGAAATGGGATGAGAGTCAACAGTTGAGTCCATGTTTTACATCTAACTTTGGCGGAGTAGTAAAGATGCGAATTGCTCATAATGTCACGGAATTAGTTGGTCATACGCCTCTGGTTGAGCTGAATCGGATTCCGCAATCTGAAGGCTGTGTAGCGCGAATTGTTGCGAAGTTGGAGGGGATGAACCCGACCGCTTCAGTAAAAGACCGCATTGGCGTCAGCATGATTCAAGCTGCTGAGGAAGCTGGTTTCATTAAGCCGGGAAAAACGATTATCATTGAACCTACTTCTGGCAACACTGGCATTGCGCTGGCGATGGTAGCGGCGGCGAAAGGCTACGCCTTAATTTTGACGATGCCAGAGACGATGAGCCAAGAACGGCAGGCGATGCTCAAAGCTTATGGTGCCCAGCTGGAACTGACTCCTGGAGCTGAAGGCATGAAGGGAGCGATCGCCAGAGCCGAACAAATTGCGGCGACAACTCCGAATGCTTTTGTACCGCAACAGTTTCGCAACCCAGCTAATCCCCAAATCCATCGGGAAACGACAGCCGAGGAAATTTGGGCTGATACTGACGGTGAAGTAGATTTCTTGGTTGCGGGAATTGGGACAGGTGGCACGCTGACGGGAGTGGCTGAGGTCATCAAGGCACGAAAACCGAGTTTTAAAGCGATCGCTGTAGAACCAGTTAGCAGTCCAGTTCTCTCTGGAGGTCAGGCGGGAGCGCATAAAATTCAAGGGATTGGTGCTGGATTCATCCCAGAAGTTCTCCGAACAGAGCTAATCGATGAAGTGATTGCTGTTACGGATGAGGAGTCGATTTATTACGGTCGCCGCTTGGGTCGAGAAGAAGGGTTGTTGTCGGGTATCTCTGCGGGAGCTGCTTTAGGTGCTGCAATTCGGATTGCTAAACGTGAAGAGAATGCAGGTCGTTTGATTGTTATGGTGCAACCCAGTTTTGGCGAACGTTATCTGAGTACACCGTTATTTCGAGAACCGGAAATTCAGGATTATCCAGTTCTGGTTTAAACCAACGGTTGGAGTCGTTGTATCAGTGCATTAGTGCTAATACTTTGATGCAAGACGCGATCGCATTTATTTTATTTGCGATCGCGCAGTAAAAACATTCATGGCACCTCTGGGAGGTGACATCACTCCAGGTAGGGCACTCACCAGAGGTGCCCCTACATTCTCTGCAAACGGAGAGAGCGATCGCCAGTTTAGTTTTATGGTTGCTTTTAACCGATTCTTAACCTAAATTGATTTTTAAAGTACAGTAAATCGGGCGGATTACCATATTTACTATGAAATAGGGAAGATATCGCCTAGCCAGTCACAAGTAACTGGACTACCATAGCCCAGTTTTCAATCAGTACGTTGGGGGACTGAGGGATCGGTATTCTAGTTGTTCTGGGAGTTCCAGCAATGAGTTCGATGTTTTTCAGCCCAAGCGATTGGCAGAGTGTAACTTTTAGGCTTACCACTGCACTACTGGTTGGCGGTGCGATTGGCATGAACCGCCAGCAGCCTGGTAGACCTGCTGGCTTAAGAACTTTTATGATCGTTAGCTTAGGCGCTGCCGCATTTGTAATAATTCCTTTGCAGGTGGATGGTGACAATACCTTTTCTTCTTCCAATGCTCTGAGTCGCACCATCCAAGGCGTTGCTACGGGAGTTGGGTTCTTGGGTGCGGGAATGATTCTGCAACAATCTCATCAAACACTTAGAAAAGCCGAAGTCAAGGGGCTAACTTCCGCCGCAACTATTTGGTTGGCGGCTGGATTGGGAGCAGCCGCAGGCTGTGGATTATGGCGAATGAGTCTGATTGGAACGCTATTTGCATTGGTGGTTCTTAGTGGAGTGAAGAAACTCAAGAAGTCTCCCTTGATTCGTCTTCACGATGACAATCGGACGAAAACACCGGAAAAAGACGCTGCATCGAATCAAGATGCAGCGAAGTAATAACTTCGCTTTTAGGACTTTTAAGAGCGAGGGGTGAAAGTAAATTCAGTTGCAGTAGATTCCGGCGTCCTGCCGCCTACATTGGTCAGATATGGCGCGGCTTCGATGTGAAGCGATGCGATTCTTGTAGTCTGGGCTTTTGATTATCTCTACGGGTACGTCAGGATGCGATTTTCCCTTCTTCATCGCACTTAGCTGAGTTTGTTTAGCCAGCCTAGAAAAGATGAATTAGAAGAGATTTTGACCGCAAATTAAGGAATCTTGATCCGTAAACTGTAGATTGAATTGCCTAAATCTTACAGCACTTAGGAATTAGAAAAGAGTGCGTGTGTATGGCATCTCCTCGCCCCTCAGTGCCTTGAAATCAAAGCGTGAGCGACGTTCTCGTGAGCGATCTTCCCGACGGAGTTCCTCATCGAACCAGCCACCCTCATCCTTCAGGTAGAAGTGTTCTCAGTTTTATGGTATTAAATGTACAGTAAGTTGAGCGATAAACCGTAGATTCAAGGGATTCATCTAACCTAATTCGGTTTTTTGTCAAGGAAACCCGCACGTTAAGAAAATTGGGAAACAGTCGCTATGAGTATTTTGATTGAAGACGTATCGAAACGATTTGGCTCTTTTCAGGCGGTTTCAGGGGTCAATTTAGATATTAAAAGTGGCTCTTTAGTGGCGCTTTTGGGACCTTCTGGATCGGGGAAATCCACTTTATTACGGCTGATTGCAGGTTTAGAGACTCCAGACAGCGGTAGAATCAGAATCGCCGATCGGGACGTGACCCAGCAAAGCGTGCGATCGCGCGGCATCGGCTTTGTGTTTCAGCACTATGCGCTGTTTAAACACATGACTGTTCGCCAAAACATTGCCTTTAGTCTAGAGTTACGCAAAGCGCCCAAAGTCAGGATTCGACACCGAGTAGAGGAACTTTTAGACTTGGTGCAGCTCAATGGCTTTGGCGATCGCTACCCCTCTCAGCTTTCTGGGGGACAGCGGCAACGGGTGGCTTTGGCGAGAACTTTGGCTGTCGATCCTGAAGTCTTGCTGTTGGATGAGCCGTTTGGAGCGTTGGATGCGAAAGTGCGGAAAGAATTGCGAGCTTCGTTGCGACAGTTACACGAACGAGTGAATGTCACCACTGTGTTTGTTACCCACGACCAAGAAGAAGCAATGGAACTTGCCGATCAAATTGTGGTGTTTAACAAAGGTCGGGTGGAACAGGTCGGGACTGCCGCAGAGATTTATGACCATCCAGCAACCCCGTTTGTGATGAGTTTCGTTGGTCCAGTGAATGTTCTACCAAGTTCTGCTGGTATTTTTCGCTTGTCGAACTTGGAGTCGCCAACTTCTCATGTGTTTTTGCGTCCCCACGATGTCGCGATCCATACGGTGCCTGAAGAAAATGCTGCCCCAGCCAAGGTCAACCGCATCGTGCATCTAGGTTGGGAAGTTCAAATTGAGTTGCGTTTTAAGGATGGTCAGGAAGTCACAGCTTATATTACGCGCGATCGCTTAAACCAGTTGCAACTGCAACCCCAGCAGCTAGTTTATGTCAAACCCCAACACGCCAAGACCTTCCCCGCATACTCTTTAAATTGAGCAATTAAGTAGAAACAACGTTACTGTTAGGTGCTGCAATGACTCAAGTACAAAGTAGCACCGTTACCAGACCCACTAGAGAGAAGACTAAACCCAACTTCCAGCCATTGCCTGGACGGTGCGCCTGGGGCGGAAAGAAGTTGCGAAGGCGGACGATGACGACGCCAAAACCCATCAAAGCGATCGCTGTCCGCATCCACCCCAGATAGGTGCGCTCGTTTGCCAAGCGATCGCGCACCCGCGATGAATTCTACCGTTCTTTACTTTTTGTATCGCTCACCATTCACGCTCTATACCCCTCAAAGGGATGTAGTTTAATCGGATTAAATTTCGTAGTGCCAGAATGGCTGTTGCTCTTGCAGAACAATGAAGCGATGAGGCAGGCGCTGAATAATTCCCCGCTTCTCAAATTCATTGAGCAGTCGCGTCACCGTGACTCTGGTAGAACCGATGAGTTCGGCAATTTCCTGGTGTGTCAAGCGCAAATCGATCTGTTTTCCTTGCTCGATTTCACGCCCAAACCTTTTCGCCAGCCAAGTTAACAGTCGCAGGAGGGAAGCGTCCACCGATTTGCAATGCAGAATCTCTATGAATTCTTGAAATTGCTGAATATGCAGAATCATAGACTCGGTGGCTTCGTGACACTTGCTAACCGGCAGAACTTTTACCTCTACCAGCGTTAGGCATTCAATTTGATAAGGGTTAGCCTTGGATAGCACTCTGCCAACAATATCTCCTGGTCCCCATAAACCGAGCGTGATGGTTGTGCCGTCTTCGAGCCAGGTTACGGTGCGAACTACCCCAGTCTCAATTTGCCAGAGATAATTCTGCTCTAAGGGTAATAGAGAGCGCCGAGAAAATGTACGTCGCTTCAGGTGAGCAGAGCTAGGTAATAAAAACGGGGAAGCAGTCATGGATAGTCATCCAATTTTAAAACAGCTACGAAAATCCAGAGCGATCGCAATTACGGTTGCCGAACGCTGGTTGCGGGGATGCGTTGAAGAGGTTTCACCCAAATATACTATATTCCGCTAGGAAAACTGTGGATAAAAAAAACAAAATTGTCGCATTCCCGAAATTGTGCGGCAATTGATAGCACGGTATGCGAACAAGAATTGCTTGACTCGCTGGAATTGCCCGATTATTTGGGTGCAATTGTATTGATTGACTCTGTGCAGTCAAAAGCTGTGCAGTCAAAAGATGATGACGCGATCGCTCTAATGTACGATGCGGCTACAGGGGGCAGTTACGAGATAATCGGCTCATAGTAGAAAGCAAGGCTGTTGAAGGGAAGCGTTTAGATGTCCGAGCCATTACTCATCGTCGATGTGCAATCTGGTTTTATCAACGACTTCACGCATCATATCCCGGAGCGTGTTGTCCGCCTTCTCCAGCGTCACGAGTACGCGCCAATTCTGTTTACACGCTTTATCAATGTGTCCGACGGACCGTACTATCGCTTTCTGAACTGGCACGGCTGCGATAGCGACGCAGAAACAAGCCTTGTCTCGGAACTCGAATCCTTTGCCAAACCAGAACTTGTGTTCTCAAAGTCGGGACTGTGCGGAATGCCAGACAAACTGGTGAACTACCTGCGCGAAAATTCGATTGAGCGGATTTCTGTCGTCGGTATCGATACCGATATGTGCGTGTTGAAGATTGCAATGGATCTGTTCGATATCGGCATTGAACCACTTGTACTGACTGATTGCTGCGCCAGTACAGCCGGTTTGCAAGCGCATTTGGCGGGACTAGCGGTACTCAGCCGCAATATTGGTGCCCAACGGTTGCACGATGCGGGTCTTGGAGGAGGCATGCTAGCTGCGCCGTAGAAGCAGCAGATAAATAGTTCGGTTAGTAAAAAGACGCGAGAATTTTCCCTCTATAGAGACGCGAGAGACGCGAAGCAGCACCGCTTCGCGTCTCTACAATCTATGCAACCGAACGAATCATCTTATTTGTTTTTCTGGAGGGTTTTCGCTTGCTCCAGCGTGATTTCTTTCAATGACTGATAGGAACTAGCATTTGATGCCCCTTCAATCGCTTTAACAGCCAGATCCTGAACCTGCTTGAGGGCTGAATCGAGTTGTTTCGAGAGACTGAGAATTCGCGCATCCTGATTGCGAATCGTCTCCTCTAACGACTGAATTCTCTGTTCGTGCAAACGCTTTTGCATTTCCACATCTTTAGCATACAAATCAGACTTAATTTTGGTTTGGTAATGGGCAATGCCTTTGCCTTCTTCCTTGGCTTTTTTGATAGCCGCTTCCAGTTCCTTAGGAAATACTTCTACCTTAGCTTTCGCCTCATCATATTGTTTTTCTCGTTCAGCGATCGCTTTCTCCCGCTCATCCCACTGTTTTTCCTTTTCTTGTTGGAATTCTTCCAGATGCTTATACAAACCTTTCTTGGTTTGATCGTACTCGTCCTGGTTGATGTTGCGTTGAAGTTCTAGATCGTACTTATACTCTTTAGCATCCCGCTGGCGCGTTTTAGCTTGCGTTTCATTGCGCTCCTTAATCGAGCGTTTACGTTCTTCTTGCTCTTTGAACCAAGCGTTTTTTTGCTCTAGTGTTTCTTGTTCTAAATTTTCACGTCTTTGGCTAAGTTCCTCTTCAAAAGTTTTGGAACTTTCTTCATACTGTTGGATGAGCGTATCCAACATTCCTTCTGCGATTTCTAAATTATGTAGTTCTTCTAATTGTTTAACCTCTGTGGCGACTGAACCCCTGAGTTCTTGTAGCTTAGAAGCTTCTAATGTCAGTTTCTCTGACAACTCGCTGACAGCACTCCCGAATCCTAATTGCAGCTTTGCCAGACTTTCAATTACCCGCTCCATTTTTTGTTGATCCGCAGCAGCCTGATTCATTGTTATCCTCGATTCCAATGGTTGTTTGTCTTTAATCGCTGGTGGTTTACTTTGATTCAGTTGCTTCAGTTGCGAATCTAGCGCTGCTTTCTCTTTACTTAATTCCTCATACGCCGCTAAGATTTCAGCCTTGGTGTTTTTGTCGTTGGGTTTTCTTGCCATTGATAATCTCCTATTTTTGAGAACCGCTATTTATGGAGCCAGATAAAAGCGAATTTCTAATTTCTCTTTTCCGTGCCTGTTAATTTAGCGGAGGAGTTGTCAAAGGCTCTCATGGCAATATCTTGTGCTTGCTTCAAGGCAGCTTGAAGTTGAGCAGTCATTTCTGTTATTTGTTCAGATTGTTTTTGAATTGTCTGCTCTAGGGATTGAATTTTAAATTCATTCGCTTGTTTAGTCGCTTCCCACTCTTTTTCATACAAATCAGCTTGCACTTTAGCGTCTTGGTGAACGTCTTTAATTGCCTCTTCTCTGGCTTTTTTAACAGCGTCCTCCAATTCTTTAGGAAATCCTTCTATTTTCTTTTGATGCTCCGTAAATTCTGCTTGACGCTTTGTCAGACTGTTTTCTCGCTCTGACCACTGTTTTTCTTTCTCTTTTTCAGATTGTTGCAATTCCCGTTCCAAGTTTCGCTTAATTTCTTCGTACTCATCTGTCTCTATTTTCCGAGTACGTTCTAAATCGTATTGATATTCTTCAACTTCCCGCTGGCGTTCGGCAGTTAATAGAGCATTTTGTTCTTGGAGTGTCGTTTCAAATTCTTCCTGTTCTTTTTGCCAAGATTTGCGGATGGTAGACTGTTGTTTTTCCAGTGCTTCCCGTTCGCTGGCTATTTTTTGTTCAAGGGATTTTAGGTTTTCTTGGTGTCCTTGCGTTAAGATGTGCAGCGCATCTGCTACTACTCTGATTTGCTGAAGTTCTTGCAAATGCTGCGTTTCAATGTCTAGCGCCCGTTTTAGTTCGTCTAACTTTGAAGTTTCACCCGTTAATTTTGCGGAGAGTCCAAAAACAATTCCGCCAAACTCTAATTGCAGATCGGCTAGACCTTTGACAATACTATCGATGGTATAAGTAGAAGCTGCTTGAAGAACTTCTTTGTTCTTTTCTTTTTCTGCTTCTTGTTCCTTAGTCGCGATTTTTGACTCGATTCTTTTCTTGTCTGCAATCAGTTGTTTGAAGGCTTCTAGAATCTGTTCTTTGCTGTCTTTGGATGCCACTTTATTCATGCTTTTTCTCCATAAAAAAGTTGCTCCGTCGTAGGTGAATTTCCTACAGCAGAGTGTCGCAATCTAACCAGGAACACAGCCTTTAAATAGAACAAATGTTCTACTACTAGTGCAATATACTCAAGGAATTATGGCATTGTCAAGGGAAAATACGCCGGGAAACAGGTGTATAAAAAGTTACTGCTTATAGATGGCTTGAGTAGGTAGTCGCCCATGCCAACATTTCAGCAGGCACGGCAATGCCGTACCTCTGCACCGGGGAACGAGAAGGTGAGGTGGGGATGAGAGTTAGTAGGTTGATTGGGTAAGGGTTTGGTGAATTTGGTCTAACACTTCTGCCATCGATAGGGTGGGCACGCGCAGAATTTTGGTAGCGATCGCGCTGAGGATTTCCGGCAACTCTGAGGTAGCTTCATCGACCCCATCATTTTGATGCTCAAGCACCAAAATCGGCGGCAGAAAAGGCATCTGTCTCAAGGAAGCCAGCGCCTCCATCAAGGCTGGATTTAGCTCCATGTCTGCCAGATCGATCAGCAATAAATCAACGTTTTGCTGTTGAAGTTGCCGCAATACTTCAGTCCAAGACCGCGAAAGTATACTTCTAAACCCGGCTTTTTGTAGGTAGTGAATCAGAGGCGATGCCTTCGAGCTGCCCAGCTGGGGTTTAGCGAACAATCGAGGGTCGAAGGCTTCGCTGGTCGGGTAGCGATTGACGCTTGCCGACAAATCCATCAGCGATCGCGCATCGACGACTAAAATGCTTGGCTTACAGCTCATCCCGACGGCAATCTGAATCACCTGCAATAAGGCGGCGGTGTGATCGTTCCCATCTCCTGCCAAACAGGGAAAGACACAAAGACTGCTCACTTGATTTGCCGCCTCAGTCGTTGGGCGATCTAGCGTTACTAAAGGTAGAGAAGCTAGGGTCGTCTGTGAGGCAAGTTGTTGGAGATAGACAAGCGGATCTTCTAGACCCCCACCATCGAGGATAACGACATCCGGCTGCCAAACGCGAGCCAGAAGTTCTGCCTGTTCTAGATCGTCGGCTTCTAGAACCCGGTGATTTGGCGAGAGTCCCAATGCGGTGGGCGAAAATTCTATCGCGGCTTGCTCAAGAGAAGTGAGATGTAAAATCGTCAGGCTGACGTTGGTGCATTGCTTTGGCTTGGTTAAACAAGTCAGGCTGTGGCGTAAAGTTTCCGCCTGGACGGGCAGCGTTAAAAAGCCGTCTGCTCGGTTGGAGGCGGCTTGCTCTTTTTCAGCGTTAGCGGCTGTCACGATGACTGGAATGTGGCAGGTTTGGTCGTCTGATTTGAGCAGAGTCAGCACGTCCCAGCCGGAAAGCAGGGGCAAGCACGGGTTGAGCAGTATGGCTTGTGGCTGAAATCGCCGTGCTTTTTCGAGGGCTTCTGTCCCGGAACGAGCGATCGCAGCTCGATAGCCTAAACTGGTGAGTTGCTGAGTGAGATGGTCGATGTACTGAGGTGCGGCTTCGACGATCAAAATCAACCGATTGCGGTTCAAGGATGAACGATGGGGAGTGAAGGATGCATCCCGATTTTTTTGAGCCTTCATCCGGCTTCCTTCCTCCTTGCGCGTCGGGGGAATCGGAGGAAGTAGCAGGGTAAACTGGCTTCCCTCACCGGGTTTGGAGATAAAGGAAACATCCCCACCGTGCAGACGAGCCAAACCTTGGGTTAAAACCAGCCCCAACCCCGTCCCGTCAAAGCGGCGGGTCATGGGGTCTTCTAGCTGTTGAAATTTTTGAAAAATTAGATGTTGTTTTGCCTCTGGGATACCAATGCCAGTGTCCCAAACAGTAAAAGCAATCCAGCCTTCCCACCGACTAACTTTCAGTCCAATTTCGCCGCCCGCTTCGGTAAATTTGAGGGCGTTGGAAAGCAGGTGAGTGAGCATCTGGCGCAGACGCAAATCGTCCGCCACAATCGTTTCTAATCCAGGTTCGATACTGAGCGTAAAACCCAGTTCCTCTTTGGCGTTGCTGACTGGTTCATGCCCCGTTGCCGGTTGGTCTTTTAAGGTCTGGAGTTGTCTCGCTTGAGATAAAGCGCGATCGCACACTGTCAGAAGATTCACGGGTTCTGGCGACAGTTCCAACTGCCCCGTCTCCATCCGAGTCAAATCTAAAATATCGTTGACCACCGTCATCAACTGACGCCCACTCTGATGAATCAGCTTTGCATAGCGTTCCTGACGCTCGTTCAGCTGTCCCAGTACCCGATCCTTGAGCAAGCTGGATAAACCCAGCACGGACGTTAGGGGAGTCTTCAATTCGTGGCTGATACAGGCTAAAAACTCATCTTTCATCCGGTTGAGTTGCACCAAATCCGCATTTTTAGCCGTTAGTTCCTTGGCAACCTGCTGCTGTTCCGTGATATCAGTTGCCATCACCAGCCATAAGTCAGTGCCGAGTGCTGAAGATTGCGGGTCAGGATTCAGTGAAGAGGAAGAAGCGGGAAGATAAGAATTTCCTCGGAACTCCTGTACTGGGGTTTTGCCTAAGGTTTCGAGAAGTTCTAACTCAGCCCCGTTCTGCCACAGGGGAATTTTGACAAACTGCCAAATGCGCTCGTTGCTCTTTTTCCAGGTTCTAGAAGGTTGGGTTGCTGAGGAATTATCGAGAGGGTTATTTAGAGTCAGGGTGGCTTCTGTCGCTGACATCACGCTGGCAGAATCACTGCTAACAGCTTCAGCTGCACCCAAATCGATTCGGTTGCTTTGCTTTGAAGGCTCCCATCGCCGAGCAGGCTGAATTTCCTGGGCGCTAGAACTTCCGACGAATATCTCGCTCCACACCGAGGGCAAGGAATCTAATCTGGCAGGTGCCTCTTGCTGTACTACGGGTGGGTTAAAGCTTTCCCCAATCTGCTGACGCCAAGTTAGGTTCTGGGCGATCGCTTGTCCAGAACTTGTTTGCAATCTTAAAGGCAATGGCAGTTGTTCCAACAGTTGCACTAAGGTTCTGTGTCCGCCGTGCGATTGCCCCACTTGTGCCCCTGTCGGCTTCTCCGCAGCAGGGCGTTGAACTGTGTTTGTTGCGACTGACCAAGGGAAGGGCGGTTTGCGTAGATGTCCGGATGCCTGGAGGGCAGCTTCTCGGAGCGGGGTTGCTTCCCGCAAAGCGATCGCGTCTTCTTGGAGTTCTTCTGGGGTATAGGCTTGGGAAGCTCTCTTCTGACTACTGCCGATGCCCCATTCCTCGCTGCCTTCGGCGGTTGCCATGAATTTCAAGATCCGCTGGCTATCTAACAAACCCAAGAATTGATGAGTGGGATCGACCACAGCCCAATGTTGCGGTGTTTGGGAATTGCATGAGCGCAAATACAGGCGAAATTCCTTCAGAGACAGCTGACTCGGTAACGTTGTCAACCGTTCAATCAGCGGAAAATTTAGATGACACAGGGGTTGCTGTAAATCCAGCGTCAAAGGAGCAACTAAATAATTTTCTTGGCTGAACGAATTTGTTACTAGAAGATGAGGCATTATTGCCCGCAGATTGATGACTCCCAGTGGATGTTGTTGTTCGCTGACCACCACCAGGCGATCGCAACTACCAGAGCTAAAAATCTCCAGCACCCTCACCAATGCCACTGTTTGTTCGCAAACGGGAACTGGCTCGATAAATTCCTTTAAACTGGGAGTGGATATGGACATGACCAACCTGGCTAGGGGAAAGTGCAACAAGAACGCACGCAGTACGTCGCCGCTCGAATTCATCGCTGAGGCTCAGTAGGTGCGGAGATCGCTTGGGTTTTTCCCTGCCTACAGCCTATAGGTATTTAAAAAGGAGTTGACAAAGGTTGAATTTCGTAGAGCTAGTTTTAAAAAAGCAAAAACAAGGTACTGCTCAATTATGCCTCGGTCGAGGGGGCTTCTTGAGCCTACTAATTACAATTAATAACAATTGGATTAATGATTAAATTAATATTAAGTAGTTAATGAAGAATGCCGGTGAGAGATCCTCCTCCTGAGCGATGTCTCCAGACAAACAGTAATTTAATTTCTACTCTAGAATAGTTAAAGTTTTGCATCATCCGCTGTCTATTTGTACTTTTGTGCGCTCGGAGTCGCTGGCACAGTCCTTACGCGATTCATTGTGCAGCGAATCCCCCAAAGAAGCGATCGCCGTAGAACATCGCTATCTTCTAAACCAGATATCATCCTTACCGGAGTTGTTTGACTGGGTTGAGCAGTACAAGCAACAAATTGATTGTTTGGTTTTACAAGAAGACTCATCGTTGCGCCCCCTCGTCAATCGTTTGTACGAACAAGGCATACTGCTGCCAGTTGTGATTTTATCTGGGGTAGCAGACGAAGCTAGTCAGGGAGCGACCACCCTAGAGGGGCAAAATCTCCCCCGTACCGCCCCGAATTCTACCCAAGCCTTGGAGACTTACATCTACCACCCTGGGGAAGTTTATGTAGCTGCAACCGAAGCGGACAAGATCGCGCGGTTGATTGAACAGGCGATCGCTCAGTTTCTTACTCTTGCTCCCACCTGTCTCCTGCCAGATCGCTCCATCACCGTCGATCCCATCACCGAGTTGCATACTCAAAATTTTCTCATGCTACAGCAGCGACGGCTGTCTGAAAAACTTAAGGAGCGATTAGGATACTTGGGTGTGTACTATAAGCGAAATCCACAGTCTTTTTTCCGCTATCTATCCCGAACCGAGAAGCAAGAACTTTTACAGCAACTCCGAGCAGAATACCGCAAAATTGTTCTCAGTTACTTTTCCACAGAGAGTACACTGAATCAAATAATCGACCAATTTGTGACAACGGCTTTTTTTGCCGATCTCTCTGTTTCTCAAATTGTTGAAATTCACATGGAATTAATGGATGATTTTTCCAAAAAATTGAAATTAGAGGGGCGGAGTGAAGAAGTATTACTAGACTATCGATTGACTTTAATTGATGTCATTGCTCACCTGTGCGAAATGTATCGCCGTTCCATTCCTAGAGAGTCATGAGCCTACGCTTTAAGCGATTCATTTAAAGCAGACTCCGAAAAAAACCTTAGACTTTAGACAATCCCGATTTCCCACTCCAAAACTCTTACCCTAATCCCTAAGCTATGAGTGCGCTAAAGAAAACTTATGTTCTCAAGCTCTACGTTGCTGGAAATACTAGCAATTCTGTACGAGCTTTGACAACACTCAAAAATATCCTCGAACACGAGTTTCAAGGTGTCTACGCTCTCAAAGTGATCGATGTTCTCAAAAATCCGCAACTGGCAGAGGAAGATAAAATATTAGCCACACCCACCTTAGCAAAAGTATTACCACCTCCAGTCCGCAAAATCATTGGGGATCTTTCAGATCGGGAAAAAGTCTTGGTAGGGCTAGATATTCTCTATGAAGAACTTGCTGAAGCCGAAGCGGATTTATAAACTTTAATTCGGACTGGAGACTTTAGACTTTAAACTGTTGTAGGTTTCCTAGCCCGTTTCTGCAAGTAGAGCCAATTTTTGCGACGGAAGAGCGATGAGTAAAACTAATCCGATTGAGCCACAAGCCGAATTGGCTCCGGTGGGAGTACAAAAAATCCGGACGATGATTGAAGGCTTCGATGATATTAGTCATGGAGGCTTACCTTTAGGGAGAACTACCTTATTCAGTGGTACTTCTGGAACTGGCAAGACATTATTTGCCGTTCAATTTCTTTATCATGGAATTGCCTATTTTGATGAGCCTGGGGTATTTGTTACCTTTGAAGAATCTCCTACCGATATTATCAAAAATGCCTCCAGTTTTGGTTGGGATCTGCAACGCTTAATTGATGAAGGAAAGTTATTTATTCTGGATGCTTCACCCGATCCGGAAGGGCAGGAAGTCGTCGGGAACTTTGACCTTTCCGCCCTAATTGAGCGGATTCAGTACGCCATTCGTAAATACAAAGCTAAGCGGGTTTCTATCGATTCTGTCACCGCTGTTTTTCAGCAATATGATGCTGCTTCTGTGGTACGAAGAGAAATTTTTCGCTTAGTAGCTCGCCTCAAACAAATTGGCGTCACTACGGTGATGACGACGGAACGGCTCGAAGAATATGGCCCCGTGGCGCGGTTCGGAGTAGAAGAGTTTGTTTCCGATAACGTGGCAATTGTCCGCAACGTTTTGGAAGGAGAACGCCGTCGTCGCACGATTGAAATTCTTAAACTTCGTGGCACCACTCACATGAAAGGGGAATACCCTTTCACCATGACCAATAATGGCATCAATATTTTCCCGCTAGGAGCGATGCGGCTTACCCAGCGTTCTTCTAATGTCCGGGTGTCTTCGGGTGTTAAAACCCTTGACGAAATGTGTGGAGGTGGATTTTTTAAAGATTCTATCATTCTAACAACGGGTGCCACGGGTACTGGCAAAACGCTTTTAGTCAGCAAATTTTTGCAAGTTGCCTGTACGAACAACGAACGTGCCATTTTGTTTGCCTACGAAGAATCTCGTGCCCAACTGTCTCGCAACGCCTACTCTTGGGGCATTGATTTTGAGGAGATGGAACAAAAAGGATTGCTGAGAATCCTTTGCACCTATCCAGAGTCGGCTGGGTTAGAAGACCACTTGCAGATGATTAAGTCGGAAATTGCTGAATTCAAGCCGTCTCGCATTGCCATTGATTCGCTTTCGGCATTAGCTCGAGGCGTCAGCAACAACGCCTTCCGGCAGTTTGTGATTGGTGTTACAGGTTATGCCAAGCAAGAGGAAATCACTGGCTTTTTTACCAATACCACAGACCACTTTATGGGTTCCCACTCGATTACGGATTCCCATATTTCCACCATTACAGACACGATTTTGATGCTGCAATATGTGGAAATTCGCGGTGAAATGTCCCGCGCTATCAATGTCTTTAAAATGCGGGGTTCGTGGCATGAAAAAGGCATCCGCGAGTACACGATTAGTGATGCAGGAGCTGAAATTAAGGATTCGTTCCGGAATTACGAACGAATTATCAGTGGTTCTCCTACTCGGATTGCGGTTGATGAAAAGAGCGAACTCTCCCGAATTGTCAGAGGGATGAGGGAAAACACTGACGATACAGAAATCTAATACTGCTTTCAGCATCTGGAATCGGTAACGACTCTATCTTTAGGCTTATATCCGAAGATATACGGATATAAGCATTTTCTCACCCACAACCCGGAGTGCGGTCATTTTTCCTAATTTGGAAGCAGATTGAAAACGGTTAAATCGCCTAGAAGCCTTGATTTTACGAGAAAATCCAGAATTTATTGTCTTGAGAATTTTAGTCTTCTTTACAGAAACTTTATACTTCTGCGGTCAGCTCTCTTTTTATTTAAAGCTTAAGTAAAGATAAGCTCTCAGCCATAGCAATATTTTTGAAGGAAAGATTAAATATAAAGAACATCAGTCCGGATATTTACGGAGTTACCCGAATCTTTAAGGCTGGGGTACTGAAGAATACAAAATAGTCGCTTTCATCCAACCACAGCCTAGGGGAGGAGATTGAGTCAAATGCCGACCTTAAAAAAATCTCAACTTCAGTTAAACAATTTTCAACTGCTCAATGAGATATTTTTCCCGAAAAACTATGAAGCTGATTCCAGATTGAATCTGAAGCAAATCTGGGAGAAAGCTGCACTGCAATGGGAACAAACTACCCCTTCTCAAAAAACTCCTAAAGAAATTTGGGAGAATATTCCGACAGGCAAACATTTTGATTCGATTTTGGATCTGGGTTGTGGATATGGCAGACATGCTGCCTATCTTTCAAAACAAAAAAAAATTACCTGCAATCAGTATTACGGAATAGATATTTCCGAAAATATGCTGCGTCGGATGTTGACCTTTCATAAGGCATACAATTTATTCTCTTCATCGGATTTTTCTTTGATTTGTATGCCAATGGGTCAGTTGCCCTTTGAGGACAATTCAATAGAATTTGTAATCTCAAGTAGTGTTTTTCTTCACCTAGAAAAACAACAACTCAGCAAGAACCTGGCAGAAATTGCTCGTGTCATCAAGCCAGGGGGAGTCTTTATTTTTGAGGATTTATTTTACAACCGATACTGTCCGGCAAATATTCTGGATAACGTTTTGAGGAAAGTCAGGAAATCCGGACTCAATTTAGCCGATTTAAAGCAATACTCGTTGCGGGAAATCAACTGGCTGCTGAAAAATTCCCAACTCTCGCAAAAATGCCCCCAATACACGATAAAACCCCATAAATCTGCCCTGCTACCAGAACAACTGAGGGGAGTTGATATTTCTGCTTCGCCAGATATCGATCGGGAAATGAATCCTTCCAAATTTTTAAAAGGAATTTTGGCGAGTGGTTATTGCGTTTACTCGAAAGGTTAAAGTTTAAAGGCTAAAGAAGAGACGCGATCGCGCCTCTTCTTTTTAGGGCTTTCAACGAGCATGGAGGGATTCGAACCCCCGACCCTCAGAACCGGAATCTGATGCTCTATCCACTGAGCTACATGCCCTAATAACTTGAATAGTATAACATTTTTTGGGATTTAGCAATTCGGGCATTCCAGATGCTGTTACTTTACGGTAAATTGGTCAGCGGTTGGGCGATGCCTCTCAAAGAAAATGATTCGCTTTGCACCTGACGCCAGAAGTCTTCATTTTGATTGCTCCTGGTCTATATCAGCCTTTTTTTTGCTGCTGAATCGGAATCTCTATAATAAACTCTACGCCCTGTAAGGGTGACGAAATACAGCGAATCTGTCCCCCGTGACGCTCCACCACAATCGAGTAGCTGATAGACAATCCCAAGCCAGTGCCAGCTCCCACCGGCTTCGTCGTAAAGAAGGGGTCAAATATCTTCTTTTGCACTTCCTTTGTCATGCTAGGCCCATTATTCCCAATCCGGATTGCAACCCGATCCTCCTCTACAACAGAGGTGCGAATCCAAATCGTAGGCGATTGTTCATGATTCATGGTTGATTGTTCATGGTCATGACCCGTGAACGATAAACCACAAACCTCTTCTAAGGCATCAATTGCATTACTGAGAATATTCATAAATACCTGATTCAACTGACCTGCATAACAGGCCACTTTAGGCAGGCGAGCAAATTCTTTAACCACCTCAATCCCCAATCGGTTTTTCTGGGGTTTGAGCCGATGCTGCAAAATTAACAAGGTAGATTCAATGCCTGAATGAATATCTACTGGCTTCATTTCTGCTTCATCCAAGCGCGAGAAGTTTCTCAATGACAGCACAATAGATTGGATACGTTCGGCTCCTACCTGCATAGAAGATAAGATTTTCGGGAAGTCTTCTTTCAAATATTCCAATTCAATTGTCTCCATCTCTCGCTGAATTTCTGGAACTGGATCGGGGTAAAACTGCTCATACATCTGTATAAGATTGAGCAAGTCTCGCGCATAGTCATTTGTAGGGGCAAGATTGCCGTAAATAAAATTTACTGGGTTGTTAATTTCATGGGCTACTCCTGCCACCAGTTGCCCAATACTAGACATTTTTTCTGCCTGAATCAGCTGGGCTTGGGTGCGTTGCAATGCGCTTAAAGTGAGTTCTAGCTGTTGTGCTTTCTCTCTTTCTCGCGCTTCTGCTTGCCGCAGCGCCTCCAGATTAGATAGCTGAAGATGAAGGTTGATGCGTGCTAGAAGTTCATTTTTCGAGATTGGTTTAATGAGATAGTCGTTGGCACCAGACTTAAATCCTTCTACCTGGTCTGATACTTGATTTTTGGCAGTTAACATCAAAATGGGAAGTTCGTTCAGCGAATACTGTTCGCGAATTTTTTTGCAAACTTCATAGCCAGTCATGCGCGGCATCATTACATCCAATAAAATGATGTCAGGTCTTAACCCCTGCGCGATCGCTGCCAATGCTTCTATGCCATTAAAGGCTTGAGTTAAGGAATAGTTTTGCTCCGATAGATAGTTGACCAGCACCTGCACGTTAACTGGCTCATCATCCACTATCAAAATCTTGACATCGCCACTTTGGGTTGCAAATTGCTGTTTAGCAGGTTGCAAGTTTCCAAGTCGAGGTTTCAATTCTTTAAACTTAAACCTTTCTTCAACCTTCAATTCTTCAACCTTCACCTCTTTTGAGAGGGGTAGGGTAAACGTAAATTGGGAACCAACGCCCATTTGAGATTCTACGCAAATTTCCCCATTGTGCAATTCCACTAGCTTTTTAGTAATCGCCAGACCAAGACCAGTCCCTCCATAAATTCTTGCTGTTGAGCCATCAGCTTGTTCAAAAGATTCAAAGATTTTGCCAAATTTCTCTGGGGGGATACCAATTCCCGTATCGGCAACGGTAATCGCTAGATAAGGTAAATATTCAGCGTCAGAAGAATCTTCCTTCTGCCCCTCCTCGACCACAGATGCCGACACTTCTACCACACCAGAATCTGTAAATTTAATAGCATTACCGACCAGGTTGTAGAGAATTTGTTGCACCCGATCTTCATCAGCATTAACAGACGGTGTATTGGGAGCAATTTTATTGAGCAGTTGCAAAGATTTCTTACCAATTAGAGGCTGGCTGAGAGTCAGCACTACGTTGGTAATTTCTCTCATTCCCACCGGCTTGATTTTAAGCGGTAGATTTCCATGTTTCAGTTTAGAAAAATCAAGGATATCGTTGATCAAATTGGATAGCCGGTGAGCGCTCGATACTACCATCGATAGATTATAAATTGTCTTCTCAGGCAAATGCCCCGTTACACCATCTATCAAAGATTCGGTAATGCCAATGATGCCATTAAGCGGGGTGCGGAGTTCGTGGGAGGTATTTGCCAGAAACTCGTCTTTTAACTCCTCCATCCGTTTGCGTTCTGTAATGTCTTGGAATCCACTCAGCATTGCTTGCTCGCCGTTGAATGCGATTGGCTGAATGGATAAATTAATCCAAAATGGCGTTCCATCTACCTTTTTTGCCTGAAATTCGTAGTTGCGGACGTACCCATTTTTAGCCAGTATCTTCAGCAACTCTTTTCGAGCCTCAGGATCGTAATGAAATTCTTGTGCCTGACGACCTATCAATTCTTGCGTGGATAGACCCAAAGTTGAGCTACACGCCATATTCGCATACAGAATTTGGCTGTCAGATACACGACTTATCAGTAGAGGAACCGGAGTAGTTTCGGCAATCAATCGAAATCGCTCTTCGCTTTCGCGTAAGCGATTTTCTGCCTGCTTGCGCTCGTCAATTTCTTGCTTGAGGTCAGCATTTAATGCTGTCATCTCATCATAGAGTTTGGCATTCTCTAGAGAGATAGCAATTTGAGAAGACAGCATTTCCAAAACTTTCAATCGGTCAGGTGTAAAAGCATTAGTTGTCAGATTGTTTTCAAGATAAAGCAGACCAATTAGATGCGTTTGCTTAATAATGGGAAGACATAATATAGATTTAGGTTGATATTGTAAAACGTAAGGATCTGATTTAAATAAGCCTTGGTTAGTGGCATCGTTTAAAACTAAATTATTCTTCGTTCTTTTTACATAATTGACAATAGCAGGAGAAACCTTCTGACTGGATTCTACGGGAATAAATTGGAGAACGGTTACCTCAGCCCGATCGACTTCTCCCTCAGCAGCGATCGCTAAGCTGCCTGATTCTTCCAGAATGAGAAAGCCTTTCTGCGCTCCAGCATTCTCAATCACAATTTTCATCAACTTTTCTAACAACTTGTCTAAAACGATCTCACTCGCTAAGGTTTGGCTGGCTTTCACGACTGTCGTTACATCCAACAATCCCGAATCGCTGCCAGTACTAGAAGAAATTATGTTGCTCACACCCCCAGCTTTGCCGGTTACAGATACTCCGGAAAAGAACTGCGGATATTTTTCTTCCACATGATTCACTTTAGCGATCGCGCCCCATTTAAGATAGCCATAGTGAGCTTCCAGAATATGGGCTTTTGCTAGCACAGTGTATTCTTTACCGAGAAAGAACTTTGCCGCTAGTTCATTGGCTATCGCTTCGTTCTGGATATAATCATTTTCTCTAGCTGAGTTAATTGACTTTTCATATAAATCCAAAGCCTCCCCCTCTTTGCCGGTAATTCGCGCTATTTCAGCGGACATTAGTAAATATTTGTGCAAAAAGTTGTCTGGGCAAGCTTCAGACCACTTCCTCATCTTTTCTAGATTTATCAATAGATTTTCCATTGCCTGCTCTTTCTCTGCTTCCAGCAAAGTAGGATAAAGAGCTGTTTGAATTAAAGTAGAATAAAAATAATGTTCCGGTATCATGATGGTCGCAAAGGGAATCGAGATCAGTGTTTCCCCTTCTGCGATCGCTTTCATCGCATCATCATATTCCTCGTATAAATAAAGTAGTTGAGCCTTTAAAATACAATAAGTAACATAAAGAGCTGGAACTTTTTTCAATTCATCCCAATGCTCTTCCTCTTTAAAATTATTATCGTTAAAACTTGTTTTTTGTTCTGTTTCTCCTTTTAAACTTAAAACAAACTTTTGGATAACTAAAAACATATCAATAAAAGAGCGTATTTTCTTTTTTGAGGTAAACTCTAAATATTTTTGGGATTCTTGATAAACTTCATCCAAATTATCTCCTTTAAATGTTAATTTAACAGCTCGATAGTAAGCTGAATAAGTAGCCCATTGAAAATCGCCAATTTCAATTCCGTCCTGAAAACCATTTTTTAGATATCCCTCACACTCTGTCCTCAAATGATTTTTCCAATGACTAATATACGAACCAAAAATCATGTTGAGTTTACATTTGAAAGTTATATTATTAAATTTTTCATTCACTTTTAAGGCTAATTCACCATATTGATAAGCTGATTCAAACTCATCTCTTCCTGCCAGAGTCCATCCATAGGACATATAGGCAAAAGAAGTAACATTTGAATTGCCATATTTTAAAGATATATTCACCATTTTTAACATTATTGAATCAAATATATGCTTCCCAATAAATCGGGCAGGCGGAGTCATATTTATAAGAATCTTGGTAGCAGCTACTTTCTCCAAATCGGTCATATCTGGCGCATCAATCAAATCCTTAACCTCTCTCCCTGCGAGATTAGCTTTAACCTTTTTGGCCTCAGATTCTATTAGTTTCCTTAGTTCCTTTTCACCATCGGGGAGAGAGATACCAAATAACCTCAATCCTGCTTTACCGATTTCAATCGCTTCTTTAGTTTTCATCAAGTTAGTTGTATATATAATGATTTTCATAATATATACACTTGCTTTTTCTAAATTAGACGCGGCTTTATTTAAAATAATTTCAAAAAACTTTTCACATTTATTAATATTTCCGTTCAGGTATTCGCATTCTGCGCGTTCTTTATAAAGAGATAGTATTAACGGATACTGGAATTCCCAGTCTTTCTCTGAAAGCAGTTCCATTCCAGCAGTTATATATTTTAATGCCGGTTCAAAAGCTGTAGATAGCTTTGCTTTTTTACCAGCCGTTAGATTTAAATTTGCTAGTTCATATTTTGCCTCTTGATTAGTTATGATATCTTTGCCGCAATTAAGCTGATTAACTATATCAAAAATTTTATCTTCTAGTTCTTCTCGATCTGTATTTTTAAGTAATAGCTGACCTACTTTGAGATGAACCTGTTGTTTATCAGTTTCTGGGATTAAGGAATAAACTGCCTGCTGTACGCGGTCATGCAGAAATTTGTAGGCAACAGCTAAATCATTATTGAGAGAAACATTTAAAGTATCTTCTGTATAATCTTGAACGTATTTATATGCATTCCCAATGGGTAGAATCAGCCCTTCCTTAAGGGCTTCCCTAAGTTCAACAGAAGTTTCTCCCTGAGACTTTTCATTAACAATCGATAAAACTTTTAAATTGAATTCGTTGCCAATACAAGCTGCAAGTTTTAGGGATTTCTGAGTAGACTCAGACAGCTTTTTAACTTTTATCACCATTAACTCAACTACATTATCCGTGATTTGCATTCCTCGAATTTTTTTAAGATCCCACTGCCAACATCCCTGTTTTAAGTTAAAGTTAAACAAATTTTCTTCATAAAGAGATTTTAAAAACTGAGTTAAAAAGAAGGGATTACCATTAGTTTTATTAAAAACTAACTTTGCCAAAGAATTTGTTTTTGTTGATTCAGATTTAAATGTGTCGGCAATCAGTGAATTAACATTATTAATAACTAAAGAGTTAAGAGAGATATTATTTACTGCAATATCGCTCTTTTTCAGTTCGTCCAATGTCAGCATTAAAGGATGAGTTGCACTCACTTCATTATTTCGGTAAGCCCCAATCATGAGTAAGTATTTACTATCCGGATCGGTCATTAGCAGATAAATTAATTTTAATGAGGCTGAATCGGCCCATTGTAAGTCATCTAGAAATAAGACTAGGGGATGGTCTTTTGTCGTAAAAACACTGAGAAACTTTTGAAAAACTAAATTCAATCGATTTTGGGCTTCTGTCGGAGCAAGTTCTGGAACTGGTGGCTGTTTGCCGATAATGAGTTCCACTTCTGGAATTACATCAATAATGACTTGACCGTTGCGACCTAGAGATTCTAATAGTTGTGTTTTCCAAAAGTCTATTTTTTCTTGGGTTTCTGTTAAAAGTTGTCGAACTAATTCTTGAAAAGCTTGAATTAAAGAAGCATAGGGAATATTCCGTTTAAATTGGTCAAACTTGCCGGAAATAAAATATCCTCTTTGCCGTACAATTGGTTTATGAATTTCATTAACTAAAGCTGATTTACCAATTCCAGAGAATCCTGAAACTAGCATCATTTCAGTCGAGCCAAGGCTGACTCTTTCAAAAGCTGCCATTAGAGAAGCAATTTCAGAGTCTCGACCATAAAGTTTTTGGGGGATTTGAAATTTATCAGAGATATCGTGTCTACCGAGTGGGAAATCGCTAATTTTCCCTGTACTTTCTAGATGGGTTAGACAAGTCTCTAGATCGGCCTTGAGTCCAAAGGCACTTTGATAGCGATCTTCAGCATTTTTAGATAATAATTTCATTACGATGTCAGACACCGCTGGTGGAATGTTTGGATTCAGATGATTGGGTGGAATTGGAAGGCTGGCAATATGGCAGTGAACTAACTCCATCGGATCGTTAGATTGAAAAGGCACCCTTCCAGTTAGCATTTCGTAAAAGGTGACACCTAAGGAATAAAAGTCGGTACGATAATCAATTGAGCGATTCATTCTCCCCGTTTGCTCTGGTGATATGTATGCAAGGGTGCCTTCTAGCAAATTGGGGTTGCCAATCATCTGGTTTTCTCTGGACAGACGCGAGGCAATGCTAAAATCGGTAATTTTTACCAATCCCGTTTCCGGATTAATAAGGATATTTTGAGGCTTAATATCCTTATGAATAATGTTATTTTGATGGAGTTGACTAATTGTTTCTGAAACATTAATAATTATTTGAATAATTCTTTTTAAATCAATTTTGTTTTTTAAGAGAAAATTTTGTAGCGAATCTCCTCCAAAATCTTCCAAGATTAAAAACAAATATTGATTATATCTTTCTAGCTCTAAAGGTTTAACAATTCCTGGGATAGGTAAGTTATAAGCAATTTCATATTGATGTTTAAGCTTGGCAATTTCCGTGAGAGCTGGATACTCTTGCCAAAGACTCTTAACAATAACAGGTTGCTCATCATGATGGCGATATCCTCGATAAACAACGGTTTTTGTTCCCTCGTAAATTTTTGATGTGATTGTATAACCTGGAATTTTCAGCATAATTTGGTTTGTGTCTCAACTGGTAACTAGAGTCAAATACAGTGTTCGACTGGTCAGGAATATGCCAGGGTATTTATACAGTAATCGTTCGCCAAAGTGCAAAGTTAATAATCTGGCTACAAATGTTGCTGTCAGCCTATCTTTGGTATAAGGTTAGCCAGAAAAGTAATGACGCAGACTAAATTTAAACGGGGAATCAGTGTAAGAACTTCTGTATTTAAATGTTCAATCTGCTGGCAACACAGCGTCAGAATTGCTGATTCTGCTCTTGATGCCTGAAAAACAATCCAGCTTTGCTGTTTTCTGGGCATAGTGGTCTACTAAGGCGGTGAGTATTCTGATTGTACAGAGTGACGGCTGTGGCATCACTCTGTAGTAGCACCAAGCAATATTAAAACTATTAATATAACCAATCTTTACGGGTAAACGGCAATTTCCACTCTTTATCTGCTCGTCGCCGCAATAGGACTTGATAAAGCCCCATGTGGTTCTGTTCAAAGGCAAGAGCGAAACCAATCAGATAGAGTCGCCATAATCGGACTTTACGTTCGCTGCTGAGGGCGATCGCTTTCTCCATCACTGCATCCAAATTAGCTGCCCAACAGCGCATTGTTTTAGCGTAGTGCATCCGCCAAGCATCAACATCGACAATCTCCCATCCCGTCTCTTCAGCGACAGCTAAAGAATCGGACAACCTGGACAGCTCTCCGTCTGGGAAGATATAACGTTGAACAAAGCGTTCGTTGAGGCTGGAACCGTCCCATTTTTCTGACGCGGTAATGCCGTGATTAAGAAACAAACCCTCAGGCTTCAAGGTAGAGAAGGCACTCTGAAAATAAATCGGGTAGTTTTTAATTCCTACGTGTTCAACCATCCCAACTGAAACAATTTTGTCAAAGGTTGGCGTTTGGGGTAAGTTTCGATAGTCGAGAAGCTCGACTTTTAGCTGGGTGTCCAAACCTTCTTTCGCGATCGCTTGTTGGTTAAAAGCCAGCTGCTCTTTACTCAGAGTAATGCCATATCCCTTCACTCCGTAATGAGTTACAGCCCAGCGTAGCAAAGCTCCCCAGCCACAGCCAATATCTAATAAATATTCACCGGGTTTTAATTGGAGTTTACGGCAGATCAAATCAAGCTTTGCCTGCTGAGCTTCTTGCAGGCTCATCTGAGGATGTTCAAAATAGGCACAAGAATAGACGAGTAAAGGATCGAGCCAAAGACGGTAAAAATCATTGCCGACATCATAGTGATATTGAACAACTGCCAAGTCGCGATCGCGACTATGAGCGATCAATTTCTGCCAAGGTGATTTCTCTGGCTGCGATAAAGGCAATTGGGGTAGACTCAGTGCTTCCATCCAAGCTTTGATTGCTTTGCTGCGATCGCATTGGGAAAAGGAAAGCGCTTCTAAGAGCATCAGATCGTCGATGTTACCTGTAAAGTCTAAAAAGCCCCGAAGGTAAGCTTCCGCTAGAACCAAAGGATCTTGACTCAGAATTAGCGTCCGGATGACTCCGGGATGATGAATCTGCAAAGTGAGTTGAGGAAGCGAGTCATCAAAAGTTTCATTGGTCATTATCTTGTCTGTCCCCCAGCAATCGATGCAGAATTTCAGAGGCAGTAGAGAAAACCGTTCGCTCAAGATATCTCGGATGCCGGTAGGAACAGAAGAATATGACATAGTTGATTTAGCGTGTTAATGGTTATGTGTCAGTAGCAATTGGGGATTTTGGATTTGCTCTCACCCAACGGTGAGGCAACCTTAGCCTGACGATGTAGAGCAACAACGCCGAAATGGTACTAATGATGAGTTTTCAACTCAGCACCATTCATATCTACAGAGGAATAACCATTAATCACTAACAGCGCGTGAAATTTTTCTACACTTGTCTAATCGCAGGCGAGACGACTGCGCGATCGCAGATTCGCCAAAGTTGCATAAACATGGCGGTAGAAAATCTAGCAATTCTCTATTGGATACAGTATGGTTTAACCCCACCCCAACTCCTGCCCGCTTTTCCGGGAGGGATTCAATATTCCCTCTCCGTTCACGGAGAGGGGTTGCGGGTGAGGTTCTTTATATTGCACTAAGAGTGAAAACTCCTATAAACCTAATTTGTAGAGGTAGGTAATCTCCACTAAAAGTAGGGGCAC